>CAMSEX010000077.1 GCA_947057875.1 uncultured Clostridium sp. | reverse complement strand
GACTGGAGTTCAGACGTGTGCTCTTCCGATCTAAATGGAATAACGACAAAACTTCAGGCAATGGAATTAAATTTAGCTAAAGGATTGGGATTTGATTATGTTATTTCAATGGCACATCCAGATAATATAGGAAGCCAAAAGACACTTGAGAAAGTAGGATTAAAATTTGTAAAAGAAACAAGATTATTGAATGGTTTTTTAAGAAAGTTATATGTATTAAAATTAAAATAATTTTTGAAAGGTGGTTCAATTATGAATTGGGAGATAGAGTATATTTTATCACAAGTATTTACCATATTCATGTATGGATTAATGGCAATTACATATTATATGAAAAATCGAAAAGCGATTTTAATGGTTAGTTTTGCTTCACTTGTTGCCAATGTGATAGCGTATGTTTTGCTGAATGCTTGGTCGGGTTTGGCAATGTGCATTGTAGCGATGATACGAAATATCATTTTTTTGGTAGACGAAAAACAAAATGGAAAGCGAGATGAAATTAGCAAAAAAGATATTGTGATATTGATTATTTTGTATATCATTTCAATTGGATCAGCGATTTTTACATACGAAGTTTTCTTCAGTTTATTATCTGTTTTTGCAACTATGCTTTATACGTATTCTGTTTGGCAAAAGAAAACAGAAGTATATAAGTTTTGTGGAATTCCAGTAGGTATTTTGTGGATTTTATATAATTTCTATGTGAAATCAATTTTTGGTGTGATTTTGGAAGCAGTTTTGCTAGTGAATTCAATGGTGGGATATCAGTTGGAGAAAAGGAGAAAAAATGCTTGACAAAAGAAAAAAGAAGAAGTATAATAAATATGTATAAAAAACTTAAACATAAATGTATCCAATAAAATAAAAAAGTAGGTAGCTGTAACTACCTGCTTTTTTTACTTTTTTAGCCAAGATTTAATCAATTCAAGAAGTTGTTTTAATAAACTGCCATTTGATTTCTTCTCAAATGTAAATGTCATTTTTTTATGTTTGCCTGACTGCAAAGTTTTTTCTTCTGTATGTATATTCAACTTAAACATAAAAGTCCCTCCCTTCTCATTTGTATTTCTAATACCCACCCAGTCCTCCCTGAGAAAAGAGATATTAATTTTTTCGTTTTGGAAATTTTGCCTTTGAATAAAGGCAATTAAAAATAAAATTAATTAAAAAGATTGTAACACAGTTTTATTGAAATTACAAGAGTAAAAATTAAGAACTTGTAGTAGAAAAAATAATTGCAAAAAATATTGTAATTTGTAAAGTTTTATAATATAATAAAAAAAATTGTATTGTAGGAGAGAAGCGATGAAAGCAATTGATATTAGAAACAAATATTTGAAATTTTTTGAAAAGCATGGGCATAGCATTATTCCATCAGCTCCAGTGATTCCAGAAAATGACCCATCAGTTTTATTTACGACAGCTGGCATGCATCCACTTGTGCCATATCTTTTGGGAGAAAAGCACCCAGCAGGAACACGTTTGACAGATTATCAAAAATGTATTCGTACTGTGGATATTGACGAAGTAGGCGATAATCGTCATTTGACGTATTTTGAAATGCTGGGAAATTGGTCATTGGGAGATTATTTTAAAGAAGAATCCATTAGCATGAGTTATGAATTTTTGACAAAGGAATTAAATATTCCAGCTGAGAAATTGTCTGTTACTTGTTTTGCTGGGGACGAAGATGCGCCACGTGATGAAGTATCTTATGAATGCTGGAAAAAAGCGGGCATTCCAGAAGAGAGAATTTACTTTTTTGGAAAAGATGACAATTGGTGGATTGCAGGGGAAGAAGGACCTTGCGGACCAGACACCGAAATGTTTTATGATACAGGTAAGCCAAAATGTTCGGCAGAATGTAATCCTTCTTGTGATTGTGGGAAATATGTCGAAATTTGGAACAATGTTTTTATGGAATATTGCAAAACAAAGGACGGAAAATATACCAAATTGCAGCAAAAAAATGTCGACACAGGGCTTGGTTTAGAGAGAATGGCGATGTTACTACAAGGAAAAGAAACACCATTTGAAATCGAGCTTTTTGCGCCAGTGATGCAAAAATTGGAAGAATGGCAAAACCAAGATTTTATCCAAAGTAGAAGAATTGTGGCGGAACATTTGCGCTCAAGTATGATGATTATCAATGATGGTGGACGTCCAAGCAATGTGGATAGAGGTTATGTTTTGCGTAGGTTGCTTCGTAGAATGACGCGTCATTTGAATAAACTAGAAATTGATTTGAATAAATTATCTGAAATGATTGATGTGGCAATTGAAGCTTTGCAAGAAATGTATCCAGAATTAGAGAAAAACCGTGAATTGATTAAAACAGTTATGATTGAAGAAAAAGACAAGTTTATGAAAACCCTTGAAAAAGGCGAAAAGGAATTTGAAAAGATAGTTGCTAAATTGAAAAGGGAAAATCAAACAAAAATTGATGCCAAGACCATTTTTAATTTGTATGAGACATATGGTTTTCCACCAGAAATGACGGGCGAATTGGCAGCTGAAGCGGGCTTAGAAGTGGATAGTCAAGGTTTTGATGCTTTATTTAAGGAACATCAAGAAAAGTCAAGATTGGGTAGTGAAGCAAAATTTAAAGGTGGACTTGCTGCAACAGGGGAGACGGAAATTCAGTATCATACGGCAACACATTTGTTGAATGCAGCTTTGAAAGTGGTTTTAGGGGAACATGTGCATCAAAAAGGAAGCAATATTACAGCAGAGAGAATGCGCTTTGATTTTGCGCATCCTGCGAAAATGACAGAGAAAGAAAAGCAAAAAGTAGAAGATTTGGTAAATGAGTGGATTGCGGTAGGGCTTGAGGTAAACGTGCAAGAAATGCCAAAAGAAGAGGCTTTGAAAACAGGTGCAGAATGTATGTTTATTGAAAAATATCCAGAAATTGTGACAGTTTATTCGATTGGCGATGTGTCAAAAGAATTGTGTGGAGGACCACATGTGAAAAATACGAAGGAATTGGGGCATTTTAAAATTAAAAAAGAAGAAGCGTCATCGAGTGGGGTCAGAAGAATTAAGGCGATTTTGGAGTAAAATCAAGTTGACAGAAAAAATAAAACTTTTTTGTCCAAATCAGTTTGCAAAAAAGAAAAAGATATGTTATAATATAATTAAGAAGATTAGACTGATTTGATAAGGAGAAAAAGCGATGTTTAATAGTAAATATAGTAAAATTTTAACAGGAATTTTAGTTGTTGTTATTATAGCCATTATAGCGATTATAGCGTATTTTGTGCATGATATTTATTTTGTAAAAGCGAAAAATAAGGATTTAAAGGACCAATCAGAGAATTTTGGAACCTCTATCCGAAAAAATGAAAAAGATAACACAGTGGAAGGAAATTACACGAATCCAGTCGATACCATGACTTCTTTCGATAGAGAAGACCAAGTGTCAAATGGAAAGCAATATATGGAAGGTTACGAAATTAAGGGAACGATTTCAATTCCGAAAACAGGTTTAGAATGTCCTATTTTGGAAAAAGTGACCAAAAAATCGTTGGAAACTTCGGTGGCTATTTTGTATGGTGTTGGTTTAAATCAACCGGGAAATACGGTTATTGTTGGGCATAATTACCGAAATGGATTATTTTTCTCAGATAACAAAAAATTAGCCAATGGCGATATTGTGAAAATTACAGACCAAGAAGGAACAACGGTTACTTATTCGATTTATGACATATTTGAGACAACGCCAAGTGATGCAGATTATATGGCAAGAGACACGGAAGGCGCAAAGGAAATTTCGCTTTCAACATGTACAGATGATTCAAGTGCGAGATTAGTAATTTTGGCAAAAGAGCAATAGAAGTAAAAAATAGTGGCGGGCTTTTTAAAAGCTCGCTTTTTTAGTATCAAATATTTTTCAAAAACTACTTGTAATATTGTTCCAAAATGTATATAATAAAAAGGAAGTAAAATGGGTAGGAGGAGAAAATATGAAAAAAGTTGCAATACTTACCAATGGTGGAGATGCTCCAGGATTAAATGCTGTCATAAGAGCCATTGTAAAAACGGCTGAAACACATGGAATTGAATGTTATGGATTTATAGAAGGGTATAAAGGACTTTTGAATAATGATTATGTGAGACTTGATCCAAATGGAAATGCGTCAGGAATTTTGGACAAGGGTGGCACGATTATTGGAACTTCTAATAATACAAATGTATTTAACTATAAAGTAGTAAAAGAAGATGGAAGTGTAGAATATCAAGATTTGTCTGACAAGTGTGTCGAAAATGTGAGAAACGCAGGGTTTGAATGTATTTTTACTTTGGGTGGAGATGGTACACAAAAGTCAAGTCGAGATTTTTGCTTAAAAGGTGTGAATTGCATTGGTGTTCCTAAAACAATTGATAATGATGTGGCTTCTACAGAAACAACTTTTGGTTACAATACGGCGGTAAATGTTGCAATGGAAGCGCTAGATAGACTTCATACAACAGCTAATTCACATCATCGTGTTTTAACTTTGGAAGTTATGGGAAGATATGCAGGATGGATTGCGTTGGAGTCAGCTATTGCAGGCGGAGCAGATGTTGCCTTGATTCCAGAAATTCCATATGAAATTGATAAAGTAGTTGAAAAGATTAATAAAAGAAGACAAGCTGGCAAGAATTTTAGCATTGTGGTTGTATCTGAAGGAGCTAAGCCAAAAGGTGGACAAATTAGTATTAAAAGAATGCTAGATGATGGTGCAGGTTTGGATAATATTCGTTTGGGTGGTGCAGGCGAACTGGTAGCAGAACAAATTGAGAAATTGACTGGAATGACAACAAGAAATACTGTTTTGGGTTATGTGCAAAGAGGTGGAACACCAACATCATTTGACAGAGTTTTGTCAACACGTTATGGTGTTAAAGCAATGGAACTTGCTATGCAAGGAATTTTTAAGGTGCTAGTTACCTATAAAGGTGGCGAAATGGGTTATGTTGATTTGGACGAAGTGGTTGGAAAAGATACAGAAGTGGGAGCAGCTTCGAGTAAAAATCGTACCATTCCATTGGACCATCATTTGATAAAAGTGGCAAGAGAACTTGGAATGAGTTTGGGAGATTAGAAATTTCACAAAAAACACTTGATTTTTCTGAAATTTATGATATAATAAAAAAACTATTGTGTAAATTTAAAGAAATTTTGGAGGAATTAAAATGAGTGTTAAAGTTGGAAAGACAGATAACAAAAATGAACTAAAACTAGAATTTATAGTGGATAGTAAAGTTTTTGAAGAAGGTATGAAAACTGTTTACAAAAAAAATGTAAAATATTTTAGTATACCAGGTTTTAGAAAAGGCAAAGTTCCTATGAATATGGTCGAAAAATATTATGGAGCTCAAATTTTTTACGAAGATGCTTTTAATGAAATTGTGCCTGAAATCTATGATAACGCGATTAAAGAAGAGAAAATAGAAGCCGTTAGCCGTCCTGAAATTGACATTACTCAAATGGAAAAAGGTAAAGACTTGATTTTTACAGCACTTGTTCAAACCAAGCCAGAAGTAAAATTAGGAAAATATAAAGGAATTGCGTTAGAAAAAACAAAATACGAAGTAACGGATAAAGAAGTAGAAGAAGAAGTAAATCGCATGGCTGACAAGAATTCAAGAATGGTAACAGTAACAAACAGAGCGGCAAAATTAGAAGATACAGTGGTAATTGATTTTTGTGGCTCAGTGGCTGGAAAAGAATTTGAAGGCGGAAAAGCAGAAAATCATGAGTTGAAATTAGGAAGCAATACATTTATTCCAGGTTTTGAAGACCAAGTTGTTGGCATGAAAACAGAGGAAGAAAAAGATATTAATGTAAAATTAGATCGGAAGAGCACACGTCTGAACTCCAGTCACCTCTCGTCATC
>CAMSEX010000076.1 GCA_947057875.1 uncultured Clostridium sp. | reverse complement strand
TACACTATAACCTACACTCTTTCCCTACACGACGCTCTTCCGATCTTTACTCCAATCGTTTTATTTCCTTCGTCGCCAGTATCAACTGCTTCATATTCTTGCATTTGAGAATCGCCTAAAGTATGATTAATCCACTTTGAAATGCGATATTCTTCTGGAATTTCTACAATTTCAAGAATATCTACACAAGCATACACTGTAATCACAAAAATAACTAATATTAATAAATAAATAATGATATTAATAAATCCATTCTGGTTTGATTTTTTCATATCTTTCCTCCCTTTTTAGGATGTTTCTCTCTTCCAATAAAACAAATATTGCTGTGCTATTCCAGCCATATTTTCAAATTTTTTTCTTGCCAATTCTTCCAACATTTTTTGGCTCACTTTCTCTTCTTTTTCAGAATGAATATAAAGTTCATTCATGACACGTCTTACCCAAACATCAATCGGAAAAACATCAAATTTTTGAAGCGAAAATAGCATAATACAATCTGCCACTTTAGGTCCAATACCATTCAATTTTAAAAGCTCCCCACGAAGTAATTTCGTGTCCTTTAAATCTTTTATTTTTTCTAAATCCAATTCCCCTTCAACAACTTTTTTAGTTACTTCAAAAACTCTTTTATCTCGAAAACCAAGCCCTAAATTTCTTAAATCTTCTACACTAGCTTTTGCCAATTGTCCTGGGCTCGGAAATAAGTAATAGACATTTCCTTCAAATTCAATTTTATTACCATATTTTTGAGAAATTCGCTCAATAATTTTCTTAATTCGTGGAATATTATTATTTGCTGAAATCATAAACGAAATCATACATTCCCAAAAGTCCTGATGTAAAATACGAATTCCTTCTCCAAATTGTATGCTATTTTTCATGAAATTATCAACACTTGCCAAAGCATTTTTTAAAGTCTTATAATCACGATTTAAGTCAAAATAATCTGTTATAATTGTTTGCAAATCTCCTTCACATTTTGCTTTAAAAGTGATTGTTTTATTTTTCTGTTTCACTCTAATAACTGCATTTTTGATTACTCCAATATAACTTCCATCTTCCTGTAAATTCCATCGAAAACATTGTCCACATTCAAAAATATGTTCTAACTGAAACGATTCCTGATTTTCTAATTGATACTCTTGGTTTTGCATTCATTTTACCTCTCTTTTATTATAACACATTCTATCGTTATTTTTCAATTATAATTTTACAAAATTTTTTCCATCTTTTATGCACAAAAGAGCTGTAAATTTTGTTTTTACAGCCCCTTTATATCATTTATTTTTTCTAAAATCCATAAGCTGAGAATAACCAACCACCCATGTAAATTTGGATACATGGCACAAGTACTACAATTACGAAGAAAATCAGTACCACACCTACAATCGCATATGCCAGTTCTGGCAACACTTTCATGATTTTTTCAAGAGTATTATCAATATCAATATCCATATACTCAACCAATTTTCCCATCATTTCTGTCAAGTCAGTTTGCATACCAATTTTCAACATCTCAACCGTCATTGGATTTGAAAATTTCGCACTTTCAAATGGCTCAATCCAAGATTGACCGATATAAATATTGTTAATTGAAACATCAATCATAGATAGCATGACATTATTCTTGACAACGTTTTTACTAACTTGCAGTGCATCCTGAATTCTAATACCATTTTGAATATTTAAAAGCATATTTTTTAGTAATCTTGAAAAATCAATCAAATAAATCAATTTACCAAAAATCGGCATTGTATATTTGAATGTGTCAAAACGATATCTTCCATCTGGCGTATGAATGTAAAACCAAATACCCCCCACAATTCCTGCAATCAAAAGCACTGGTATATACCAATATGCAATCAACACATCAACAACACCCGCAAACCAAATCGTAATCCATGGCAATTGGTCTTTAGTTCCAATAGACTCAAAAATATTTTGCACTGCTGGAAGTCCTACAATAACACAAACAAATAGCATAACAATAATACCAATAAACATCGCTAAATTCGGTATTAATATTCTTTTCAATTTGGTATTTAAAGCTTCACTCTCATCCAAATATTTTATTGCTTGTCCAAGTGCCAAATCTAGGGAACCAGAAAGTTCTCCAACTTTTATCATATTAATATATATGTATGGAAATACATCTGAGTAATATTCCATGGTGGTATGCATAAATTCACCAGCTTCTACACCATATAAAATATCCTCAATTACCAGCTTCAATTTTGGATTTTCTGTACTTTCCATAACAGTACTTAGAGCATGAACATTATTAAATTTCGCCTTTTTCAAAAGATAGAAATTCTGTGTAAAAATACGAATATCTTTTGACGGAATTTTTCTTCTTTCCGCCATGCTAGTAACCACTCGTTCACGCAATGTTTGTCTCTTTACATTTCGATTACTTTCCTTTACTCTTTGTGTTCCAATTTTCTTTAGCTCCGAATTTACTCGCCTAAAATTTCTTGGTTTCTTTTTTGAATTTCTTTCATTCATGCGAAGTGTTTGTGTCACACTAATTGGAATTAAATCATTATGTTTTAAACGTTTCACACAACTTATTTTATTAGCATCCGTTATTCTGTTTTTTACAATTTGACCATTCCTAGTCATTGCTTTATACATATATGTTGGCATTTACACGTCCTCCTTACTGTTTTCTTTTAAAATTCATCTGCATAATTGTACGATTTAAGGTATCATAATTTCGCTCTTCTACCTGAGACTTCACTTGCTCAAGAGACAATTTTCCCTCTACATACAAATTCGCCAACGAATTAATCAAACCAATACTTCCTTTGTCAGAATTTCCTTGTATCGCATCTTCAATTTCTGAAATATTAAATTTCTCTTTTCTAATACAAGCAGCAATTGTATTATCTACTACCATAACCTCTGGTACTAATATCAGCTCTTCTGTTTTTGGTGATTTCAATAATCTTTGAGAAACAACCAATTTTAGCAAATTTGAAAGCAAATTCTTAACAGAAGCTTGGTCTCTTACTTCATAAAAATTAATCATTCTATCCACAGTTTCTGCACAAGATTTCGTATGCAATGTTCCAATTACTAAATGTCCAGATTCCACCATATCAATTGCAGCTTCCATAGTCGCCTTGTCACGAATCTCACCAATGACCAAAATATCGCAATCTTCTCTTAGCGAGTTTTTTACACCATCAATAAAACTTTCCACATCTTTTCCAGGTCCAACCTCTTTTTGTACAATAATGGATTTTTTGCTTTTATGTCGATATTCTACTGGATTTTCTAGAGTCAAAATTTTTTTATTTTGCTTCATATTAATCTCATCAATCAAGGAATTCAAAGTCGTCGTTTTACCAGAATTCGTTTTACCAGTAACCAAAATCAAACCTTGTGGCTGATATGTCATACTTCTTACTATCTCTGGTACTCCCAATGACTCAAATGTTGGCAAAACATCTTTAACAAGACGCATCGTAAAAACGGGAACCTCATCTGAAAAAGAAGCATTAATTCTCAGTCTTATATTTTCAAAAACAAGTGACGTATCTAACTTTCTATTTTTCGTATATTCTTCATTTCGCTCCACATTCCCTCTGACAATATAATCATAAATATCATATAAAGCAGTTTCATCCAATGCTTCCATTTCTTTAATTTCCACTAATGTTCTAGCAATTCTCAATATTGGTTTCATCCCATTAATTAAATGAATATCAGATGCATCTCTTTCCATTGCTTGTTTTATAATACTCTCTATTAATATCATTTGTTATCCTCCTATTTTCCTTTGTTCCTAATTTTTAGTACAAAGCCAATCTCTTATCTACTTCTTCCACTGTTGTAACTCCATCTAATACTTTTTGGAAAGCATCAATCACAAGTGGTCTGTAACCTTGTTTAAGCGCCAAATCTCGAATTTGCAAACTAGAGGCACCAGTTACAATCAAATCTTTCATTTCATCTGTTACTTCTAATACTTCAAAAGCTGCAATTCTTTCCAAATATCCTGTATGATTACATTTTTTGCACCCTTTCGTATCATACGTAAATTTGTTTGTATAATCAAATTTAGTATGATATCGTTCCGCAAACTTGTTCATAAAACTTTTTTCTTCATCTGTAAATTTTCTTTTAATCGCACAATGTGGACATACTCTTCTTAGCAATCTTTGAGATACAGCTGTTGCCAATGTACTTGAAATATCATAATCAGAAATTCCCATTTTTCTAAGTCTCGTAATAACTTCAATCGCATTAATTGTATGAATCGTTGATAATACATAATGACCTGTTTGTCCTGCTTGAATTGCAATTTCCGCAGTCTCCAGATCACGCACTTCACCCAACAAAATAATATCTGGATCACTTCTCAACATAGCTCTTAAAGCTGAAGCAAAAGTTGATTTTTCATCAATTTCAATTTGGTTAATTCCTGGCACTCTAATTTCAACTGGATCTTCAACTGTCGTAATATTAATTTCTGGTCGATTCAAATAATCCAAAATACTATACAAAGTTGTTGTTTTACCTTGTCCAGTTGGCGCTGCCACAATAGTAATACTATTTCTTTTATCAAAACATTTTTTCAAAGCTCCTTCATCAGAAGGGAAACCTAAATCAAAAATACTTCTCAATCCCTCATTTTTCTTAAGCAATCTCAAACAAAACTTCTCGCCATCAATCGTTGGTTGGGAAGCCACACGAATATTATAATCTGCATATAAATTAATGCTACCATCTTGTGCATCTTGACGCTCTTGATACATATTTGAAATCGCTTTCAATCTTCCAATTAATTGTAATTGTTTCTCTTTTTCAAAATTAGCAACTGTAATCAATTCGCCATCTACCCTAAAACGAACTCTAATTTCATTTTCTAATGGCTCAATATGTATATCACTTGCCCTTTTTTCCATAGCAGAGCGAATAATCGTATCGACCAATTTCGTAATATCCCCTGCGCTTACAATGGTTGCTTCTTCTTTTTTTTCAAGTGATTGAAGAACGTTTTCAATATTGGTCTCAAAAGTCAAAAACTTCTCCATAACTAAACCATTTTTTAGCAAAGAAAGTCTTACTTCCTCAATTGCTTTATTATTGGAAGTATCTGCAAAACATACTTTAGCACGTCTACCAATGACCTCAAACAAAATGGCCTTACATGCCTTAGAAATATTTAATGGTAAATACTTATTTTCTCGAATTTTAACATCATCTGTTGTCAAAATAATAACATTTTCTCCTAAGATTTCGCCCATTGCATCAATCAATTTTTTCTGAGGACACAAATTTAAAATATTTAAAATATCTCCTAATTTCTTTTCTGGATGTTGTTTTTGATATTCAATCGCTGTCGCAATATCTGTTTCTTTCACAACGCCCCTTCTTACTAATTCTACACCTATTGGAGTTCTTCCGTTCATTTTATTTCTCCTTTCTTTTGTTCGCCTTTATTTCTATTATACAACACTTTTATTTTAAAATAAATATTTTATATGAAATTACCAAACATTTCTAATAATCAATCATAGGTCCATATTGCGAATGATTTAAACTATAGCCATCTGTATTTTGTGTATTTAAACTTGAATACACAACCCACTTTCCTGCAAAATCCGTACTTGTTTCAAAAGAAATTCCCCTTGTTCCCCAAGCAAAATTTTGACTACTATCAATATAGTAATTGACTGTATCTGTATTATTTTCATAAGAATTAAAAATTGGTAAATTTGTTTTTTTATATTTAAAATATGTTCCACCAAATAAATTTTCGCCATTTTTCACACCAAATCTTGGAATCCAAACAAACGACTTTTCATTATCTTGCAAAACTGATTTATCTGTAATTTTTTTATTAGCATCTATATAAATATTATATTCACTCGCCTCTAAAAGCAATAGACGTGCCCAATTTTTATTAGAATAGCTATACCAAATTGGCT
>CAMSEX010000075.1 GCA_947057875.1 uncultured Clostridium sp. | reverse complement strand
CTACACTATAACCTACACTCTTTCCCTACACGACGCTCTTCCGATCTTTCATGGTTTTATCATCTTTTTCAATTTCATCCCATTTGTTTACCACAATAATAATGCCTTTTCCACGCTCATGTGCCTCGCCCAAAATCTTCGCGTCTTGGTCAGTTACACCTTCCTTCGCATCAATGAGCATCAAACAAACATCACTTCTATCAATCGCCAAAAGGGTTCGCATAATGCTAAACTTTTCAATGGACTCATTGACTTTACTTTTTTTGCGAATGCCCGCTGTATCAATGAGTAAATATTTACCAAAATCATTTTCAAATTCTGAATCAATTGCATCCCTTGTAGTTCCTGCAATATTGCTCACAATCGAGCGTTCTTCGCCCAAAATCTGATTCAAAAGCGACGATTTTCCAACATTTGGCTTTCCGATAATCGCTACTTTGATTTTATCATCATTTTCTTCGTCTTCTGATTTAGGCGGCAATTGCGCATAAATCTCGTCTAGCAAATCGCCAATTCGTATCGCATTTGCTGTTGAAATTGCGTGTGGTTCGCCAATTCCTAAATTGTAAAATTCATAAATTTCAGGAGGTAACTCGCCAAATTGGTCAGCTTTATTACACACCAAAATAATTGGCTTTTTGGAACGTCTTAGCATATTCGCAATTTCTCTGTCATCTGCTGTTACGCCTTGTCTCATGTCAGTCATAAACAAAATCACGTCTGCAATTTCAATCGCCATATTCGCTTGCTCCCTCATTTGTGACAAAATAATATCATCCTTTTCTGGCTCAATTCCACCTGTATCAATCAAAGTAAAACTTCTATCTCGCCAAGTCGTATCTGCATAAATTCGGTCACGCGTAACACCTGGTGTATCTTCCACAATTGAAATTCTCTCACAAAAAATATAATTAAAAAAACTTGATTTTCCAACATTTGGTCGCCCAATAATTGCTACAATTGGTTTTGACATTTTTCTCCTCCTATTTTTCAAGCTAATGCTTTTTATAAATATACACTAAAAATACCATAAAAGTAACAAACGATATTATTTTTGTGAAATTCATCATTCTAGTTCCTGTGTATTTTACTTCCAAAGTTCCTACTTCATTTTCGTCTACCTTACTTCCTAGAAAACCTTTTTCCGTCTCAAAAGTATTCAATAGTACTCCATCTAATTTGACAGTATAACCTGGATAATAAAGATATGGTAACTCTAAAACAACTTTTTCATCAGAAGTTGCTATTTGAACTGACATATTACTTCCCTTTTTAGTTTCGTTTTGCAAACTACATTCACCTTCTAAAACACTAATTCCTGATTGTCTTGTAGCCACATAAAACAAATTATTATATGCTTTGCTTGGCAAATATTCCATTCTTCCCATTCCTGGAATCCATTGATTTTCCTGCCCAGAAATAGCAGTTAGTTTATATTCTGTTACCTCTGGAACTGATTCTGCATATGGAATACATTCATATCTTGAAAATAGATACATCATGCCAATCAAACCGATTACAAAAACATCTCTTCGACTAAACTTTTTTATGAGCGTACTCATATTAATACTAGCAACAATCGCAAAGAAAAAACTGGAAAATAGCAACATTCGCCATGAAAATTGCACAATATAACACTGACTTGGTAGCCATTTCCATGGAAAATATTTTGTGCTCATCCAAATACTAACAACTCCTGAAATCAAAAAAAATAAATATTCTTTTTGATTTTCTTTTAGTACACGAAATGTTACAAAAGAAAATGCTAACATCAAAATCACTGGTAAGCCAATTTCAAAAACATAGGATGTATCCTTTTGCGTAATAAATAAATCTTTTGCTGAAAGAAGGCTTCCTAAAAGACTTTCTTGCGTTGCCATAGCACCTTTTTCAAATACTCGATATTCTGCTGAAAATTTAGTTTGCAAAAAGGGAGCCCAATAAAAACTCGTCATCAGCACAATCCATAAAATATCTAACAATAAAGCTTTTTGAACACGACTACGCGAAACATTTTTATAATGAATCACACAATAAATCAAAGCAAAAATCGCAGTTAATATTGTTGCAATATTGTGACTTAAAAGTAAGCCTGACACTCCCAAAACCAAATAATAGTGATTTTTTTCTGTATTAAACAAATGATATAACCCCAAAAATACCATTGGCACAAATACAAATGCCATACATTCTCCAAGGGCATGTCTTACATAAATGTCAGTAAAAAAATATGGTGATGTTATGTAGATTATTCCTGCTAATACGGCTGTATTTCGATTATCTGTCATACAATAAACTAATTTATAAAGGCAAGCCCCTGCTAAAAGCAAAATTAAAACTAACAGTATTTTAAATCCTACATTAAATGACTGAAAAATTGTTCCCAATACTATCAAACAATATTCTGAAAGTGGTCCATAAAATAAATCCCATGAATAGCCAAATCCATTCGCAAAATGTGAAATAACTTTTGTATTTTCATGGTTGGTAATGGCTTGGTAAGCGCCATAACCTCGTAGCAAATGTTGGCATCCATCATCAAAATAAATATCGGTATTGGAGCGAAAATTAGGAAGTGATAATACACATGCCATAAAAAAAAGAATTGCTATATCTACAATAACTCTATTTTCTTTTAGTCTATGTAGTATCTTTTTCAAAATCGTTTTTCTCCTTTTTTATTTTAATAAGATAATTTGCCTTCTAAATATTCGTCATTTTCAATCCAGTCTTGGACATCATATACTACATATTCTTCTTTGTATTTTCTTACAACCACTCTCTTAATCCCTGCATTAATAATCAATTTGCGACACATCAAACAAGGAGCCGCTCCTTCTTCATAATCATGATTTTCTGTTCGATAACCAACCAAATACAACGTACTGCCCATCATATCTTGCCTCGAAGCACTAATAATCGCATTTTGCTCACTGTGTACTGAACGACAAGCATCATAGCCACTATGACGCTTATCTGGAAACATTTTTTTCTTCATACAATAACCCAAATCGCAACAATTGATTCTACCTCGTGGAGCTCCCACATATCCCGTAGAAATAATTTGGTCATGATTGACAATCACACTACCATATTTTTTTCTCGTACAGGTTCCTCTACTTGCTACTGTTTCTGCAATATCTAAATAATAATTTTCTTTATCGATTCTCTCTTGCATTTTCGCCACCTCCTAATGTAATTGATCGCCACCTTGCAAATCATATTGTCTATAATAAGTATCTCCTTTGTATTCTACTCCTTTTTTTGAAATGACATTTCTTGTCGCAAAATTTATCACTACCACAAGATCTTGATTTTTTAACCCTATTTTTTCCAAGTCTTTTTCATCAAAATAATAATAATTGTTTACGTCTGTGTCAAAACTAGCGTTCCAAGAAGAATTAACATCTATGTGATATTTAGCAGGATTTGTAATTTTGTCCAAAAACTCTTGATAAGTCTCCGGATTCGTTGTTTGCAAGTCACTTAATTTTTGAAAACCATAGCTACTTACATCACTTGTCTCAGCAGAAATATTATCCACTTTTCCCTGAATGACTTTCATTTTAGCAATATAGTTTTGCACATTTGCCATACGATACGTATCTAATGTGACATTGATTGTTACAGTCGAAAGCAATAGCAAAATTGTAATTGTCACTACCAATGATACTATTGTGATACCGTTCTTATTTTTCATAAGTACCTCCCACTATCTGAATTAATTTCCATAATAACTGCTATATAATTCTGTCAAATATGCTTGTATATCAAATGCTTTGTGAACTTCTGGTTTTCCATAATCCACACCATATGTTTCAACAGTAGCATTTGTGATCACTGGCATCGTAGCAAATTCTTTAATTGAACTATCCTCTTCTTCAGAAGCATTTTCTCCCTCTGCTTTTTCTTCACTAGAAGCAATCTGCGCAGTTTGATATATATTTTCTAATACATCCATTCCTTCAATTACCTTACCAAAGGCACAATATACACCATTTAGCGTAGAAGCATTGTCCATCATAATCGAAAATTGTGCTCTTCCTGAATTATAACTTTCTTCTGACAAACCATAAGAAGAATAATCATAACGATTTAAAGAAATCACACCTTTCTCATGTCGTAATGTGTTTTTCTCAAAACCATTGACAATAAATTCGCCATTGATTTCATATTCATAATCAGCATCCGAACCTGCTTCTACTGTGCTATCAATTTGACTAACTTTAGGCATATCGTTTTCACCTTCTGCACTTCTTCCCATATATAAACAAATGTCATCTTTTCCAAATAAAACTTTATTATGATAGTACCCAGCCTGAATTAAAGCAATAAAGTTAGCCACTGTATTGGGTGCATATTCTGGATATAATTCCATTTTAATCGTTCCTTGATCTTGCAACTCAAACGTTACCACTGGATTTTGTTGTTTATCTGTCTCTTTTGCAATTCCCTGATAAGTAACAAAACCAATTCCTCCAAGTAATAACAACACAACTAATATTCCCATCATTAATTTTAATTTTTCTTTCATTCTTCTACTTCCTTCCTTATTTTAAATTTAAATAGCATAACGCATCTATAACATTTTTCACACCTATTATATCCAATTTATAGACATCTTTCAAGCTTTTTTTGTTACTTTCTGGAATTAGTATCTTTTGGTAACCCAATTTTTCAGCTTCTTTGATTCTTTTTTCAATCATATTAACAGAACGAACCTCTCCTGTTAAGCCCACTTCGCCAATTACTGCTATTGTTTCTGGAATACTCTTATTTTTATAAGTCGAAGCAACTGCTAAAATAATTCCTAAATCTAAAGCTGGCTCATTAACTCGCATACCACCTACAAGATTTAAATAAACATCTTGCGAACTAAGAGCCAAACCAGCCCTTTTTTCCAAAACAGCAATCAATAGAACTAAACGATTATAATCGATTCCGCCTGCTGTTCTTCTTGGCAAACCAAAAACAGTTGGTGTTGCTAATGCTTGTAACTCCAACAGAATTGGTCTGGTACCTTCCAAACTTGCCACAATTACTGAACCAGTTGTTCCTTCCTCACGTTCTGAAATCAAAACAGAAGATGGATCTGCAATTTCCACTAAACCTTCATTTTGCATTTCAAACATACCAATTTCATTAGTCGAACCAAAACGATTTTTCACACCTCGCAAAATGCGATACGAAAAATATCGTTCTCCTTCCAAATATAAAACCGTATCCACCATGTGTTCCAACACTCTGGGTCCTGCTATATTTCCGTCTTTTGTAACATGTCCAATTATAATGGTCGTAATCTGTTTTTGCTTGCACATTTTCATAATACGAGCTGTAATTTCTCTGACTTGGCTAACACTTCCTGGTGCTGATGTAATTTCTTCTGAATACATGGTTTGCACAGAATCAATAATCACAAAATCTGGATTTTCCTTCTCTAATGCATTTTCTACATTATCGATATCTGTCTCTGACAAAAACAGTAAATTCTCATTATGAATATTTAAACGGTCAGCACGAAGTTTAATTTGCTCTGCAGATTCTTCGCCAGATACATACAAAATCTTGCCACCGTACTTTTACACGATCACAAATTTGTAAAATCAAAGTCGATTTTCCAATTCCTGGTTCGCCACCTAAAAGCGTCAGAGAACCTTTCACAAAGCCACCACCTAACACACGGTCCAATTCTTGCACACCAGTTTGTATACGAATAGTTGTTTTTTTTTCCACTTCATTTAATTTCACAATTTCGCTTCTTGGTTTATTTTTATCTTTTGAACGATTATTTCCTACGACTTTTTCTTCAACAAACGTATTCCACTTACCACACGCTGGACATTTTCCTAGCCACTTTGACGACTCATATCCACATTCATTGCAGAAAAATACAGTTGCACTTTTTTTGTTCATACTTCCTCCTATTTTAATCCAATATATTTATCAATTTCTTCTGTTGATAAATAATATTTTTTTGGATTTTCTGGATCCAGATAAACAGGGAATGATGTTACATTCCTCTCTTTTAGATCGGAAGAGCGTCGTGTAGGGAAAGAGTGTAGGTTATAGTGT
>CAMSEX010000074.1 GCA_947057875.1 uncultured Clostridium sp. | reverse complement strand
ACACTATAACCTACACTCTTTCCCTACACGACGCTCTTCCGATCTACAATACTTTTAATTGTATTAGGTAGAAAATTGGAAACACCATATTTGTCGATTACTGTTGTAGTGTATGGTTTAGGATTATTGGTGTATCACACTGTTACTCTAAATGGCGCACCAACAAATAGCAATTTATCACCATTTTATTTTTCAATTACAGTGGATTTAGTGATGCTTTTTTTAGGGTTTATTACGTATTTATGGATTGATGATATGTATGCTAAAAATAAAAATCAAAAAAGTTATAGTGATGCACTTTCTTGGTTCTGGGACAAATTTTAGAAATTTAGAGAATTTATTTGAATACAATTCTGGGACAAGTTGCAAATTGTATAAGAGAAAGGATAGAAAGATGGAAAATAAAAAATTTTATGTAACAACACCAATTTATTATCCAAGTGGCAAATTTCACATTGGAACAGCGTATGCAACAACACTTGCAGACACAGTTAAGCGTTATAAGCAATTACGAGGTTATGAAGCGTATTTTTTGACTGGTTTGGATGAGCATGGGCAAAAAATCCAAACAGTGGCACAAAAGTGCCATGAGGAACCACAGGCATATGTTGATAAAATGGCAAAAATTTGCCAAAAATTATGGCAAGAAATGAATATTTCTTATGATGATTTTATTCGTACAACGGAACCACGTCATGAAGTAGCAGTTGATAAAATTGTTGAGAAGTTTCTAACCAATGGAGATATTTACAAAGGCAAATATGAAGGTTGGTATTGTATGCCTTGTGAAACTTATTTTACGCGGGACACAATTGGTGGAAGGAAAATGCCCAGATTGTGGCAGAGAAGTAAAGCTAATGCAGGAAGAATCCTATTTTTTTAATATGAAAAAATATCAAGATTGGCTGATAAGATTTTATGAGGAAAATCCAGATTTTATTGTTCCAGTTTCTAGAAAAAATGAAATTTTTAGCAATTTCATTAAGCCTGGCTTAGAAGATTTATGTATTAGTCGAACGACATTTGATTGGGGTATCAAAATGAAAAATGATCCGAAACATGTTCTATATGTTTGGGTAGATGCTCTAACGAATTATATCACAGCTCTTGGCTACGGTTCTGATGAGGATAGTTTGTTTCAAAAATATTGGCCAGCTGATTTGCATATTGTAGGAAAGGAAATAATCCGTTTTCATGGAATTTATTGGCCTATTTTTCTAAAAGCACTTGGTTTGGAAATGCCGAAAAAAATTTATGCTCATAGTTGGCTTGTTATGAAAGATGGCAAAATGTCAAAATCAAAAGGAAATGTCATTTATCCAGAAACTTTAATAGAACGTTATGGTTTGGATAGTTTGAAATATTATTTACTAAAAACTATGCAATTTGCAACTGATAGTGTATTTACACCAGAAGATTTTGTGGATCGTTATAATTTTGATTTGTGCAATGATTTAGGGAATCTCTTAAATCGAACCATTGGCATGATGAATAAATATTTTGAAGGAAATATCCCAACAGAATTTATGCAGAGAAATGAAGTTGATGAGAAATTAGAGAAGTTTACATTGAACGAAATGGCTGAGTTTGAGAAAAATATGGATGAATTATATCTTGCTAATAGTTTGTCAAATGTTTGGAAAATTATCAGCAGAACGAATAAATATATTGATGAGACAGCGCCTTGGATTTTGGCAAAAGAGGAAAACAAAGAAAAACTAAAATCAGTGATGTTTCACTTGGCAGAAAATTTGAGAAAAATTGCTATTTTACTAAAGCCATTTATGAATGAAACAGCAGAAAAAATATTCCTTCAATTAGGCTTAAATATAGAAGAATTAAAAACATGGGATTCGCTAAGTTCGTATGCGCAAATTCCACAAAATATAAAGGTTGTCGAAAAAGGAGAACCATTATTTATGAGAAAAGATAGAGAAGAAGAGATAGACTATATCAAAAATGTAATGCATGCATAAGTAGGGGAGTCTACATTAACCAAAAAATCAAAATTTAGGAGAAAAAATGAACAAAAAAATTATCGTTATAAATGGCTCAGGAGGAGTTGGAAAAGATACATTTGTGGAATTTTGTAGTGAATTTGTTAAGGTAAAAAATATTTCCTCTGTGGATAAGGTAAAAGAAGCAGCCGAAATTTTAGTGGGATGGAATGGCGAAAAAAATGACCGAAGTAGAAAATTATTAGTGGATTTAAAACAACTTAGTATTGCTTATAATGATTATCCAATAACTTATATTAAGAATGAAGTGAATGATTTTTTGGCAAATTCAGACCAACAAATTATGTTTGTACACATTCGAGAAATATCGGAAATTAAAAAAGTTAAAGAAATTTTAAATGCAAAAACCTTACTCATTACAAGTTCTAGAGTGGAAAAAATTCTGACCAATCAGTCAGATGCCAATGTTGACCAATATGAATATGACGTTTATATAGAAAATGATGGAACATTGGAGGAATTCAGACAAAAGGCAAAACAGTTTGTATTAATGGAGAATTAAATGGAGAGAATAGGGTTTTTTGGTGGTTGCTTTAATCCTTTAACAGTAGCACATATTTTATTGATAAAACAAGTTATTCAGCAAGAAAATTTGGCAAAAGTGTATTTTGTTCCAATGGGAGATTGGTACCCTAAAAAAGACTTGATTTCTTTGGAACATCGCAAAAGAATGTTAGAATTGGCTTTTGAAAAAGAAGAGAAATTGGCAATTTTGGATATGGCTAATCAAATGCAAAAAACGTATGCTATTGACACTTTTCAAAAAATAGAGAAACAGTTTCCAAACGTACAGCGATTTTTTATAATGGGAACTGATAATTATGAGAAAATGAAGACTTGGAAAGACCAAGAAAAACTGCAAAAATATCAGTATATAGTGTTAGACAGGGAAGTTGGAAAGACCAAAAATATAAGCTCTACAAATGTAAGGGAAAAGATAAAAAAGCAAGAAAATTTTGAAGATTTAGTTCCGAGCCAAATTATAAACTATATCAAAGAAAATAATTTATATAAGTAGAGGAGAGCTGAATGAGAGGAAAAATTGTTAATTTGTGTATCGGTGGTATGAATATTGTCTTTGGTATATTAATCCTTGTTTATACGATTTATATACCACAAGAATTAGTGGATTTGACGATGCAGGAATTGAGCGTTGCGACAGCGATAAAAAAAGCAATTTATATTATTTTGGCATTTGTTGTTATCATGGATGTACTCCAATATCGAAATTGTGCTGATAATAGTAAGCTAAAAACAGGTTATTTATTTGGTTTTTTTGCTTTGAGTTTTATTTTGATTCAAGAACCAGCTATTGCTACTTTTACGATTATTTCTGGAATCCTTGTTATCATCGAGACATATAAAGATACAGTGGTGGAAATTGATAGCACCACAGGAATTTCGATTGTAGCAGTTCTGATTGCAACAATTATAATTTTGATTGGGAGTTCCTTTTTTTATCAAAATATAGGAGAATACATTAAAAATCAAGAAAACAAGAATAATCAAGAATATTCTAGCGATTATTTTAAATATGTAACAGAATTAGACATTACAGATGTTTACATTAATGTGAAAAAAGACGGAAAATATGGCTATATCAATCAAAATGGCGATGTAGTTATTGATTTTATTTATGACTACGCAAGCCCATTTGTGAAAATTACCCAATTTGATAAGAATTTCCAAGTGGCGCTGGTATGTGAAAAAGGAACTTCAAAAATTATCATGAAAAATAAGAGAATGGTACTGTCTTATCATTCGGAAACTTCAGAAGAAAATTATGAAGCAAAAACGAAAGAATTGGAAGAAATTTATAAAAATACGTTAAAACAAACAGAGGACATGCAAGTTGAAGTTGTTCCTACAACAAAAACTACACAAGTCGCGAAAAAGTATGATGAAGTTTCGGAAAACTACACCTATCGTTATGATTATAATGAAGAATATGATATTCTTATTACACAATCAAATTTGGGATTAGGAGATAAATTTGAACTAGCTAAAAAAGACGATTTGAATATTCGTCTTACATTGGATTGTGAAAATATTGATTATGACGAAAATTTTGTTTATTTATACAGCAATTCAACCATTCCCTTTTTTGATATTTCAAATAAAGAACAGGGCTGGTTTACGAAATATGGTAAGAAAAATATCATGAAAGGAAAGGCTCATATTTTAGATTATAAAGAAGATAAAATTCTACTCAAAAATTACAATGATGATACAATTTATTGGATTGATGAAAATGGGGAAATGCTTTCTGATGTATATGAAGAAATTTATGTTTTGGAAGACAGATATATTGCTAAAAATACGAATCATAAATATATGGTGTTGGATCAGAGTTTTAACAAAATTTTTGAAGAGGAATTTGATTGTATCGATCCATATTTAGCAGGTCTAGGGCTCTATGTTGTTGGCAATACTAATGAAGCAATTGATTTTAATGATTATGGTTTTGCCAAAATGAATTGGAGACTTTTGAATCATGCTGGAGAAACCATTTTAGATGGAATTGAGCAAATTTATAAAAATTATTATTCGATTTCAAATGATAAAGAAACACCGTATGTAACACGCTATGAACAATTTTTAACACAATTGAAAAAAAATGATTTTCAATTTGTAGGTGACAAATTTTATGAATAAAAGAGGGTTCCATGCGGAATCCTCTTAATTTATAGTTTTGTTTATTCACATTTGCAACAGTAATTACCACACATAGATTCATCCTGAGGTGTTCCAGTAGAGCAATTTTCGCAAGCTTGAACCTCAATTTGCTGTAGTTGGCAAACATTGTGATTACAATTATGATATTTACAGCTTTTTACTGTACAATTAATTCTTTGATTTTTTTCGTCCATAATTTGACCTCCATTTCTGATATAATATTAGTATAAACTATTTTTTTATTTTTAGTCAAAATGTTTTTTATTTATAAAAATATAATTGTAAACATTATTCGACAAATTGTGACAAAATCTTCAAAAAAGATTGAAAATAGTGTCGAAGCGTGGCGCACGAAACTGGGAAAAATTGTTCTTTTTCTCTGGACAACGAATAGAATTTAATATAAGATATTTTTGTTCAAGAGATATAAAAAGTTTTTATACTTTTGAAGTGTGAGAATTTTTGTTTCAGAGAAAAAATGTGTTAAAAAATGTCAACATTAATTTTCATACTAAACACAAGAAAAAATAAAATAATAGGAGGAAAAAAATGGAAGTTTTAAAAATTTCATCAAAATCAAATCCAAATTCAGTGGCTGGAGCAATCGCTGGATTAGTAAAGGAGAGCACAAGAGCAGAAATGCAAGCAATAGGAGCAGGAGCATTGAATCAAGCAATTAAAGCAGTAGCTATTGCAAGAGGTTTTGTTGCACCAGCAGGTGTAGATTTAGTTTGTATACCAGCTTTTGCCGAGGTTCAAGTTGAAGGAGAAGATAGAACAGGTATAAAGCTAATTATAGAATCAAGAAAATAAATGTAAATATTTCTAAGTAAAAAGTTTTCACTTTTTATATATCATATAAAATGGCGTCATAGACAATGGCGTCATTTATTTTGACAACTTATAATTTTTTCCATTTTTGTGTAGAATAATCCTAGCGATGTCAAACAGGGGGTGTTATATTGGAAAAATTTGATCCTCAAAAGCTTGCAGATAGTGAATTAGAACGCATAACACTAAGAGTGGCACATAGAACAAAAGAGGAGTTGGCGACCATTGCCCAGAATGAAAACATAAGTTTAAATGCATTAATTATTAGATGTATAGAATTTTCATTAAATAATACCAAAAAAGACATTAAAATTAGAAAAAGGAGGAGAACAAAAGATGCAAAAAAATCTAAAAATTGATGGAGGGAAACAAAAAAATATTATCTATCAAAAAACTAGCAAAGGTATCACATTAGTTGCACTTGTGATTACAATTATTGTATTGTTGATTTTAGCGGGGGTATCAATTAATTTGGTAGCAGGAAGCAACGGCATTTTAGGAAAGGCGCAAAAAGCAGTAGATGTGAACAATATGGCTCAAATTAAGG
>CAMSEX010000073.1 GCA_947057875.1 uncultured Clostridium sp. | reverse complement strand
ACACTATAACCTACACTCTTTCCCTACACGACGCTCTTCCGATCTATAATGCAATAATGACAATCATAAAACTATACAAAACCAATTTTTCTTTATTCTTCTTTTTTTCTTCATAATACATAATTTCAGCCTCCTTGTGGAGTTATTTTTTCCAAATTTTGGTTTTTCATACCTATTTAAAATATTTTTCATAATTATCTTGATTTTTTGTCATTTTTTATATATGATAGATGTAAATTTATCATTGGGGGAAGTTGAAATGGAAAAATTATATTCTTTAAGTGCACCACAAAAGTCAATTTTACTAACAGAGCAATTTTATAGCGGAAGCAGTATTAATAATATTGGTGGTGGCATTACCGTTCACGAAGTTTTAGATTTTGACTTGCTAAAAAAAGCAATTCAAAATTTTGTAAAATATAATGACAGTTTTCGTATTCGTCTAAAACAAACTTCAACTGGCGTAAAACAGTATTTTGAAGATTTTTCTGAATTCGACATTGATGTAGTTGATTTAGAAAGTGAAGACGACGTTGCTGCTTTAGACAAGAGAATTTTGTCTCAGCCAATTAATATTTTTGAAGAATCTTTATTTCAATTTACAATTTTTAGATTTCCAAATAATCATGGTGGTTATGTTTTTAAATTGCACCACCTTATTGCTGATGGCTGGACATCTGGTTTTGTTTGCACACAACCTATGCAAGAATATTGCAATTTATTAAATCACACAAATAATAACCAGAATTTAAAATTGTCTTATATAGATTATTTACAAACAGAAGAAAAATATTTTACAAGTAACAAATTTGAAAAAGATAAATTATATTGGGCAGAAAAATTTTCAACTGTCCCAAACACAGTTTCAATCCCGTCTTCCATGGAGACTTCGAACGACTTTTCTTGCGAAGGAAATCGAAGTTCTTTTGTAGTTGCCAAAAAAGAATTCGCACAAATTACAGAATATTGCACACAACATTCTATTTCTGTTTTTAATTTTTTTATGGCAATTTTATCAACTTACCTCTCAAAAATTAATGATACAAACGATTTTGTTATTGGAACACCAATTTTAAATCGTTCTAATTTTGCTGAAAAAAATACAGCTGGCATGTTCATTAATACAGCACCTTTTCGTGTTACTTTTGATAGTCATTCTACTTTTACAGAATTAGCGACTTCTATCGCAAAGGACTCAATGGGATTACTTCGTCATCAAAAGTATCCTTATCAAAATATTTTAGAGGATTTAAGAAAACAAGATGCTTCCATTCCTAATTTATATAATATCCTTTTATCTTATCAAACAACACAATTTAGTGATGATTGCGAAATCTCACATGATACGCGTTGGATTTTCAACGGTTGCACAGCTGATGATATCGATATACATTTATACCAAATGAATGAAGTTGAAAATTTAACAATTTCTTATGACTATAAAACTAGTAAATATGCTTATATTGATATTGAAAATATCCATAAACGTTTTATTCATATGATAAAACAAATTTTGAAAAACAATGCTATTAAAGTAAAAGACATTGAAATTGTCACTCCTGAAGAAAAGCATAAAATTTTAGTTGAATTTAATAACACTCAAGTAGAGTATCCAAAAGACAAAACTGTCGTGGACTTATTTGAGGAGCAAGTCGAAAAAACACCTGATAATATTGCTGTTGTTTTTGAAAATCAAAAATTAACTTATCGTGAATTAAATGAAAAAGCAAATCAGTTGGCATGGTATTTGAAGGAAAGAGGAGCTCATTCAGGAATGATTATAGGTATCTGCCTAAATAGAAGTCTTGAATTAATCATTGGATTAATTGCAATTTTAAAAGTTGGAGCTGCTTACCTCCCTATTGATCCCAATTATCCACAAGACAGAATTGCATTTATGTTGGAAGATAGTAATGCCAAAATGTTATTAATAAATTCTAGTACTAAAATTAATATATCAATTCCAAAAATTATTATTGATTTAACAAGTAATATATACAATTCTTCTTCAACAACTAACTTAAATACTATACAAAATTTAACCAACATTGTATATCTAATATATACTTCTGGTTCTACTGGAAAACCAAAAGGGGTTCTCTTAAATCATTATAATTTGTTAAATTTTATTTATGGTATGAAAAAAGAAATTAATTTTGCTTCAAGTAAGGTTATGATTTCAGTTACTACAATTTGCTTCGATATTTTTGGGTTAGAATTATGGTGCAGTCTCTCTTCGGGGATGAAACTAATTCTTGCTAATGAAATGGAACAGGATAGTCCTGAATTATTAAACAAACTTTGTATTAAAAATAACGTTAATATGATTCAAACAACACCTTCTAGATTTAATCATTTTTTACAAAATAATCAACATTGTACATTTTTAGAAAATATGACTGAAATATTAGTTGGAGGTGAAGCATTATCAGAAACATTACTCGTAAACCTTCGTAAAGTCTCTAATGCTAGAATTTATAATATGTATGGTCCAACAGAAACAACCATCTGGTCTACTCTTAAAGATGTTACCAATTCTACTAAAATTTCAGTTGGCAAACCAATTCTTAATACAACATGCTATATACTAGACAAACATAAAAAATTATTGCCTCCTCTTATACCCGGTGAGCTTTACATTGGCGGAGCAGGTGTTTCTTGTGGATATCTTAATAGAAAAGAATTAACAGACGAAAAATTTTGCTATTCATCATTTAATGAAAAGGAACGAATTTATAACACAAATGATTTAGCTTATTTTACAAATGATGGGGAAATTATTCATTTAGGAAGAACTGACTTCCAAATGAAATTAAGAGGATATCGTATTGAATTAGGTGAAATTGAAAGTGAATTAAATTCTATTGCAGAAATTAATTCTTCTATTGTTATTTCTGACACTTCAAAAAAACATTTACTATGTTACTATACTTCAAATAGTGAAATTGATAGAAATTATATTATATCTTGTCTTTTAAAGACATTACCAAATTATATGATACCATCTTACTTTTATAAATTAGAAGAAATGCCTTTAACTCCTAACGGCAAAATTGATAGAAAAGCCCTGCCTATGCCAACACTTACAAATACTGAAAAAAATTTGTTGGAACCTCGCAATAATATTGACCAAAAATTAATCGAACTTTTCTCAAAGAATTTACATATTGATAAAATTAGTATTGATGACTCCTTTTTTGAACTTGGCGGCGATTCTCTAAGCGCTATTAATTTATGTTTGAAAATATTTCACATTTTTAAAATTCAGCTATCAGTAAAAGATATTTTCGAGCATCATATACTTTCAGATTTATCTGATTATATTGCAAATTATGAAGCCTCAAAAGTAACCATTGAAAAAGCCAAAATACAAGATTTTTATGATGCTTCATCTGCACAAAAAAGGATTTTTTATGCTTCCAAAGCAGCTGGAGAAGATACTACCCTTTACAATTGTCCAGGAGCCCTTGTTTTTGACAGTATTCCAGACATCAATAAATTAAAATCATGTTTTGAAACTTTATTTGAAAGACATGAAAGTTTGCGTACTTATTTTGAAATTAAAAATAATGATATTGTACAAAAAATAGCACCAAATATCAATTTCAAATTGGAAACACAAAATAGTACCAGTACTAATACACATTATTTGTTAAAACAATTCGTACAACCATTTAATCTTGCAAAAGCCCCTTTATTTAGAGCTACGCTTGTGATACAAAATAATCAAACAGCAACACTTTTAGTTGACATGCACCACTCCATCAGTGATGGTTCTTCCATTGATATTTTGTTAAAGGAACTTTCAAAATTATATAATGGTCGCACATTGGAAGATAATCCGATTACTTATAAAGATTTTTCAGAATGGGAAAAAATACATTTTTTGTCATCTGAATTTACAGAAAGCGAAAAATTTTGGCTTGAACAATTTCAAGATGAATTACCAGTTTTGCACATGCCAACTACGTTTGAAAGACCAGTTACACAAAGTTTTGAAGGAAATAGTTTCTACTTTGAAATTGACAAAAAATTAAAAAATAAAATTGCTAAATTATCAAAAGATTTAGGTGTTACTCCTTATATGTTCTTGTTGGCCAGCTATTATGTTTTACTTTACAAATATACAAACCAAGAGGACATTATTGTTGGCACCCCTGTTTCTGGAAGAAATTTGCCCGAACTTTCAAATATTTTTGGAATGTTTGTTAATTCGCTTCCTTTACGTGCCGATTTAAAATCAAATTCGTCTTTCAAAACCTTTTTAAATCACATCAAAAAAATGTGTTTAGACGCTTTTGACCACCAAGATTATCCTTTTGATTTTCTTGTAGGCAAATTAAATTTGCAAAGGAATACCAACCGAAGTCCTTTATTTGACACGATGTTTATTTATCAAAACATGGGTGCTCCAATGTTAACTTTCAAGGACATCAAAACCACCTTTGTAGCAGCACAAAATCATATTTCAAAATTTGATTTTTCACTAGAAATTGTGCCAAATAAAGAAAATTTTGCTGTACGACTTGAATATTGTACCAAATTGTTTGATGAAGAATTTATTCAAAATTTGGCCAATCGTTACCTAACCATTTTGACAACTGTAACTACTGATATTACAACAAAAATAGCCAATATTGAAATGCTTTCAGAAGAGGAAAAAACTCAAATTTTACATGATTTTAACAACACCAAAGTGCCTTATGATAAAGAAAAAAATTTGCAAACAATTTTTGAAGAAAATGTACAAAAAAACCCTGATAAAACTGCTATCATTTTTGAAGACCAAACCATTTCTTATCATGAATTGAACCAAAAAGCAAACCAGCTTGCCAACTACTTGCTTGCTAATCGCATCAAACCAAATGACATTGTTGGAATTATGCTGCCTCGTTCTATCGAAACCATTATTTGTATACTAGGAATTTTGAAAGCAGGCGCAGGCTATATGTTAATCGATTCTAGCTTACCAAAAGACAGAATTGAGTTTATGCTAAATAATGCCAAAGCAAAACTACTCATTACTTCTTCCAAAGTCAAAAAAATTGACTTTGAAAATATTTACCAATTGAGTTTAGAAAACTTGCAATATTATAATACACAAAACCCAATAATTGTTTCAAAAATAACAGATTATTTATCTATTGCATATACATCTGGTTCAACAGGAAATCCTAAAGGTATTTTGCTTTATCGTCAAGGAATGATTAATTTAATGGAAACATACAAAAAAACCATACATACAAACAGTTTTGAAAAGTTCTTGAGTACCTGTGCTGTATCATTTGATATGTTTGCTGTTGAAATCTTTTCAGCATTGTATAATGGAAAAACCTTAGTTTTAGCAAATGATGAAGAAACAAAAATTCCAACTATGATTAGTAATCTAATTAATCATTATAAAGTTGAATTTATGCTTATCACACCATCAAAATTACAACTATTGCTACTTGACCAAAAAACAGCTTCTTGTTTATCATATTTAAAAAGTATTCAATTAGGTGGTGAAAATTTAACCCCTCAATTATTAAAAGAACTTTTAAAATATACCTCTGCTAATCTATATAATCAATATGGACCAAGTGAAATTACGGCTTGTTGCAGCATAAAAAAGATTGAAAATAATGGTATCATAAATATCGGAAAACCAAATTGTAACACACAAATTTACTTACTAGACAAAGACTTAAATCTATGCCCAATTGGTATTGAAGGTGAAATTTGTATTGGTGGTGATGGTGTTTCCAAAGGTTATATTAACAATCCAGAAATGACGAAAAAATCTTTCATCAAAAATCCTTTTGGAGATGGCATGCTTTACAAATCAGGCGACATTGGAAAATGGAATTCTGCTGGCGAAATTGATTATATTGGCAGAAAAGATTTTCAAATCAAAATTCGTGGACTTCGCGTGGAATTATCTGAAATCGAAAATAAATTTTTAGAGATTCCTCAAATTGACAATAGTGCTGTCATTTATAAGCAAGACGAAAACGACAATTATCTGGTAGGATTTTTCACTGCCAATGCAGAAATTGATGTGGCTGACATTCGTCAAGAATTAACCAAATCTCTGCCACTTTATATGGTACCAAAATACATTATAAAACTAGATCAAATGCCTATTACA
>CAMSEX010000072.1 GCA_947057875.1 uncultured Clostridium sp. | reverse complement strand
TGTGGAAGTTTGGAATTTCTAATATTTTCATCTTCCCAATTCACAAATGCCAAAACCCTTTTGTGGAAGCGCATCCAGCAATTCTAGTTTTGTCTTTCTAACATTATCTAAGGACTTAAATGTGTCCAAATGTTGTGGTCCAATTGCTGTTACAATGCCACATTCTGGTTTCACAATATCGCAAATTTCTTTAATATCACCAACATATTTGGCACCCATTTCGCAAATAAAAAGTTGATGAGTAGAAGTTAATTTTTCGTTAATGGTACGCACAACTCCCATTGTTGTATTGTAACTCTCTGGCGTCATTAAAGTGTTGAATTTTTGTGACAAAATCGTATTGACTGCATATTTTGTGCTTGTTTTCCCATAGCTTCCCGTAATTCCGATAACTTTCAAATTTTGAATTTCTTTTAGCTTTTTACTTGCTTTGATACAATAGCTTTTGCGAATGCTTTTTTCCACTGGTCTGTTGATTAGATTTACCAAATACACAAAAATATACGCTACCATTGAGAAAATATTTGCTATGATGAGTGCGACTTTTTCACTAGCAAAAATTGCTGTACCAACAATTGCCAAAAATAGCAACAAATATGTAAGATACATTCTTCTAATTCGGCTAGTTACAACAAATGCTTTTTTTTCTTTTGACCTTTTGGAAGTCGCAATCAAAATGCCATACACAAAAATATTGACAATCATCGCAGGCAATGTGAAATTTAAAATCAGCAAAACAATCGGAATGACAAGCAAAATAATCGTCTTTATGGACAATACTTTTTTGATGTAACGCTTCATCCAAACCCTATATCGGTCATTATAATAATTTTCTAATTGCAAAATGTGTAAGCCCTCTCGCGCTCTTTTGTAAAAGAAAATCAGAAATAATATGAAATTCAAACCAATTAATATATTTTGCATTTTTTCTTCCTTTCTTAAGTTTATTTATCATTTTTGAAAAATTCGTTTAGCACCGAAATGCAATTTGGCAAATTTTGCAAATACGCAAAATGCCCCGAATTTGGATATTCCACCAAACCTGCATTCGGAATTAAGGCTTCCATTTTTTTGGCATCCGCAATTGGTGTATCGATATCATTTGCGCCCCAAATAAGCAAAGTTGGAACTTTGATATTGGGCAGTAATTCTGACATATCTTCATTGACAATGTTTTTCATGGTTTCGCGCAGTACTGGCGCAGATGATCTATAATCACTCGAACCAACATGATTGAACAATTTTTCTTTAAAATCCTTCATTCCGCCTACATCAGGCAATTTGTTTAGCACTGCTTTTCCTGCCTTAAAAATGCCGACTTTCACATAATATTTCGGTTTACGCTTTGGAACTAAGCCTGCGCTATCCATCAAAACCACTTTTCTCGCATCAATCATTCCTCTACCAACGCAATTGATAATCATTCTACCACCATTGGAATGACCAATCAAAATTGGATTTTTGATTTCTAGTTGGTTCACAAATTCGGCTAAAAAGTCGCCAAAGTCGTTTGTACTGAGTGGATGTTCTGGTAAATCGCTTTTTCCAAACCCCACAATATCCACCAAATACACTTTAAAATTTTCGCACAAACTATTGGCAATTGGACGCATTGTTTCTCGGTCGCACAACCATCCATGTAGCAATATTACTGGATTTCCTTGCCCCATTACTTCGTACGAGATATCCCAATCTTGTATTCTAACTTGCAAAATTTCCTCCTTTCTCTTTTCCACAGTTTGTTCTCATTTAGTGGATAATTTTTACTATAATTTATTCAAATTATTTGTTTTTTGTGATTATATACCATTTTTTCAACAATTTCAATATAAAATTCTGGTTTCTTAATATAAAATAATGATATTTATGAATTTTTCCGTTCTCCCCATCCTAGAAATTAAGCAAAATCAAAGATTTTGATAATGTCTGGACGGTCCCCACAATGCCACTTCAAAATTAATAAATATCATTATAACATATAATTCAGTTTAACAACGCAAGCTACTGATTATTTTTAAACTGTCAATGTTCCGCCTGGCGTATCTAATATAACCAAAATATCCTCTTCTTTTCCTGTTTCCACATTAATATACACCAAAAATTCTCGGTCTTCCACTTTTCCCTTAAATTCATAGCACAAAAGCTCCGTTTTCCATTCTGTCGGAATAATCGCCAATCCTTCATCTAGAATTTCCAAATCCTCATTGAGCTTTCTTCTTGCCTCATCCATCGTCAAACTTACATTCTCAAAATTTCTGCTTGTATGAGAATTCAAATATCCATTTGTCTCCATTCCTAAAATTTCGCCATTATCCAGCGCAATTTTCACTTTTATCAAATCCGGATACGCAACAATCTCATTGTATTCATACGCATAATTCACAGTTACAATATTATTCAATTTCGTAAAATATGTTTCTTTCATCGAAGGAAAGCCTTTTTCCTCCAAAAACTTTTTCCCTTTTTCGTTGGCTTCTTCTTGAGAAAGAATTTCGCTATTCACAGTTCGGTTGTTTTGCATCTCAATAACCCAACCGCCTTTTTTGGCAATCTCAATATTGCATTCATTTTGCTGATTTTTTAATTTAACTGAAAAGTCATAACATGGAATATTGGCATTTTCCAAAAACTGATTCAAATGAATATTTTCAATTTTATCTTCCCCAAAAAACTCCTTGACTTTTTCATGCGCCTCTTGCTCGGAAATGTCATCTCCAGTCAAACCAACTTTATCTGTTTTATTTACATGGTCAGAATAAGCGCCATCGTAAATTAAACCCTCATACTCTTTTAAGTTAGAATCAATATTAGAAAATACGGAAACATTATCCACTGCTTGCGCATATTCAAGGGAATTATTTTTCGTTAGCTCGTCCCAATTAATCGTTCCCGCATATAATTCTTCAGACAACTGATTTAATGTATTTTCCAGTTGCACACTATATTGATGAAGGGATTTCAAATTGTCAAAATCCTCCTGTGTTAATTCTTCATCCTCAATATTTTTTCGGGATAATGAATACGAAAAATCACTTACCTGATTTAAAAATTTTGCTGCTCCAGAAAGTTGCTCTGTATTCATTGGAATTCCTGCTAAATACACAAGCGCCAAATTAGAATCACGCCACACTTCTGTTAGTGTCTCTGCGCTACGCTCAGGGGTTCTCGAAATAATAGATTTCGCAAGCAAACTTTCTACACTGTTCATATAATTTACCACATTTCCAAAAGCCTCATTGTATTTATTCGTTTGAAATGTCGCATAACTTTGATTGGTCTGATACGCATAATAAGCAATCGCTGCCATAATAGCCAACAACAAAATAATGGCAATCACTAATAATTTATTTTTGGTTCCACAATTCATCTTCATTTCCTCCGTATTTTATTTTTAATTAGTATTGCCAACTATTTTTTTAATATTCCAAAAATTGTTATTTTTTCATTTTATTGCAAAAAATGCACAAAAAAAAGAAGGACCTAAAGCTATGGTCCCTCCCCAAAAAATGATTTGCTATCCATTAATTCCTAAACTTAATTGCACCTCCACATGTAACGTCTTGAGTAAGTACTTTCATTACTACTACCTTTACCAACGCTGTGATATCTGGCTGAAGCACTCCACATACGCACACGCCATCCTCATATTCATGACGCATAAATGCCGTATACGAAATACCGCATTCTTTACAGTTGAACTCCAATCTCGAACAATATGTTGTTGGAGTTGGATTCGGATGCCGAATCGGAGACATACTTACCAATTCGGCATATGCATCCTTGTTCATAACCACATCAAACATCAGGTTTTTGTCACCCCATGTTCCAGCAAAACCGTGCCCATGATTATGTGGTGCAACAAGTTCTGTGTGGTCACATATAGGACAATAAAAACCTCCTACTGCTGCATCATATTCTCCATATTTATGTGGTTCCTCTTCTCTTTCATCTGTACAAGGACATTCCCTACGATGATTATCCTTATCATAGTATGTCCATTCCCCAAATACATGGTCAAAATGCGGTTTTTGATTACACCTATAATTGCAAATTGTACATGTCTCAGCCGTATACATTTGGCTAAGATAACGGAAGTAAAAAGTAATACCATCTGATACACAGCTTTCTTCTTCCTCAACATGATAGGCACACACCTTGCAATCTTTTTGCACAATATGAATATTTCTCATATTGTGCATTTCATCTGTCATCTTGCGTTTCTCTTCATAATCACATTCCTCATTCTTAGTTAATGTGATTTTTTCTCCACAAAGACAAGCGTAGGATACTTCCATTACATGGGTTCCATCATCATTGCTTGATTGAAAAGTATAAACCAAATCTGTAGGCTCTTTCTCATGCTGATGTTCACGCGACTGTTCATAATCACAATCTGCACATTTCTGAACATCTTTTTCTCCATCATACTGCCATTCACTTTTTTTATGAGCTTCCTTTGAGGATTCTTCATAATTTTCGTGACACGTATCACAAACATACTCTTTCTTAACTGTATGTTGTATATCGTCCAAATTCTCAAACGAAATTATGATTTGATATTTGTGTTTACGTGTTTCCTCTTTTCCACACTCAGAACAAACTCTGCTCTCGTCCACATTGTTCTTAGAACTCCAGCTTCCAAAAACACAATCATGTTCTGGCTCGCTCGGTTTTTCCTCTGGTTGCTCTGGCTCATTTGGTTGTTCTGGCTTCTCATCTGGTTCGTTTGGCAGTTCTGGTTGTACAGGCTTAGTCATACTAGAACCACCACTTGAGCTTCCCCATGAACCAACATAACCACCTGTCACTGGATACTCTATTGGTTTAATAGAATATTCAATTATTATTGGTTCAATTGGTTCATAATTTTCAGGCACCTGAAAAGAAATTGTAACAGAATATTTTCCAGAAGCAACTTCGCCTTCAGACGAATATTCCATTTTTACTTCTTCTGGTACCCCCAGCAAAATTGGCCTCTGCTTTTTGCCATTATAAAGAAACTCTGTTTTGTCAGGTTTCCACTGTGAAGTGTCATACTTCGCAAGTGGTTCCTGAACTTCAGGCTGTTCTTCTTGTTGCTGCTCTGGATCAGGTTCTTCTTCTGGTTCTTCCTTTGGAACCACCTTCACTTTGCATTTTAAAGTCACTTTCCTGCTCTTTAAAATCTTTTTATATTTTTTCCAAGCAGACTTTTTCATCTCCAAATGCATTTTTACTGTTTCAACTGAACCTGCTGCCTTACCTTTGGCCATAACCGTCTTCTTTGCTGGCTTTTTGCCATAAATGCCAACATTTTTCTTATTCGTTGTGGTAACTTTCTTCAGATTCCATGCAGAACCTGAAACAACCTTTAATTGCTGGCTCTCGCCTTCAACCAAAGTCAATTTAGAAACAGAGATCCGTGGTGTTAATAAATTTGTTGTCACTGCTTTAGAAACACTTGCTTCTTTTTTGGTTGCTGCTGTTACCGTTACGCCGTCGCCGTTTTTCAATGATGTTGGTGCTAACATAAGTATTAGTATTAGCATCATCATTAACATTGCCAAAATGTTTTTTCTTCTCTGCATACTCTTCTCTCCTCCTGTTTGCATCTTGAGAATGTTGATAAAAGTTACTTTCGCAAATCATTTTCTGTTGCAATTAAAGTATCAATTGCATGTCCTAAAGAACTAAGACATCTTTAATTATACAATATTTTCTAAGTAAAATCAATAATTTAACAATAAAATCTACATAAAATTTTTTGTTCTTCTTCCTATATAATTAGATATCTTCCTGTTTCACGAGGATCTCTTAATTCATCAAAATGCTCAGGGACATAATCATAGCTAAAATTCCAAATTGCTACTCCATCAAACTCAAACTTCTGATTAACACTTTCTACTAAACAATCTTGATTTAACACTACCTTTGTTTTTAAATCATACGCAAACGAAACCATTCTAAACTGGCGATTTCGTATTGAAACATAATAATAACGTGGATCTATAGATGCCAAAAATATTTCCTTAAACCCAGAAGGAATGATACTTAGTGTATTTTCCTTAATATCATTTTCATCTTGAAATAAATTCTCTACTTCTTTCTGACTTGCCATTTCTTCTTTTCTATTCGTGTAACTATATGCTTTTGTATTTTCATCATAATTTAAACGATAACAAATCTTTTGGTCAATATCTGTAAAATTAATTTCATAAGGAAGAACATTTCCATTTTCATCTTTTGGCTCCTTGTCTACAAAATCATATAACGTTTCTATGATTTTATTGCCAACTCTTACTGT
>CAMSEX010000071.1 GCA_947057875.1 uncultured Clostridium sp. | reverse complement strand
GGCCGGAATCGAACCGGCACGGGAGTTTAAGTCCCGCAGGATTTTAAGTCCTGTGCGTCTGCCAGTTTCGCCACGACTGCAACTGACAAAAATAATTATACTATTTATTTTTTCAGTTGTCAAGATATATCTTTATATTTTTAAAAAAAATCAATTTTAATTTTTATATTTACTAAAAATATTTTTTGTGATAGAATATAAAAATAAAGAGGAAATTATGAAAGTATTAGAAGAAATAAAAAAGGAAGCAAAAGAAGTAGAAAAAGAGAAATTTGAGAAAAAGCAATTTACCATATTAGGATTTACAGTTTGGAGAATTTTGGCATATTTTGTTGTATATAGTTTTTTGGGATTTGTCATTGAAACTATTTATGGAATGATTACCAAAGGCGTCATTGAAAGTAGGCAAAGTTTTTTATATGGACCATTTTGTGGAATTTATGGACTAGGTGCTGTAATAATGATTCTGTTTTTACAATTTTTTAATAAAAATAACAATCATTTATTTTTTGGTGGTTTTTTAATTGGTTCCATTGTAGAATATTTGGTAAGTTTAGTGGGCGAATTGATTTTGCATGTAAAATGGTGGGATTATTCTGACATGCCATTTAATATTGGAGGTCGTATTTGTATTTTTTTCTCAATATTTTGGGGCTTGCTTGCTATTTATTTAATGTCATATGTTAATCCTAAAGTTGACAGATTGATTGATTTTTTTGTTGCTAAAATGTCAATGGTAAAATTGAGAGTGGTAACAGCATTTGCTATTGTTTTTCTCATAGTAGATTGTTTGGTTACAACCTATGCTTTGAGTGTATTTGTTATTCGAAAAGTGTATGAAAATGATTTGAATGTGGCACGTAAAGAAGTGATTGCTATTGAGTATCAGAGAATTTATAGTAATCCAAAAAAAGTTGCATTGATTAATCGCTATTTTCATGATGAAAAGATGATAAAAACATTTCCTAATTTGAAAATGGAAGATGCCAATGGAAATATGATTTATTTTGACTGTTTTGTAGGGGAGATAACGCCTTATTATTATAAACTCAATTCATATTTAAGAAGGGATTTAATAGAAAATTTAAAACAGGGAAAGTAATAACAAAAAACCAATTTAGCTTTTTCTAAATTGGTTTTTTGTATGTTTTATTTACTTCTAATTAAAATGGCAATAGCTAGTAAGATAAGTAAAATTCCGATGGCAATTAAAATAACACATAAAACATTGTTTAGACCAAGATTTGCTTCTGGAATGGAAGAAACGGTGCTAACTCGTGCATTGGAATTGTAGGTAGAAGAGTTGGATGTTGAATTATTAGCAGTGTTGCTAATTGGATCCATATCGCCCTCTTCATTCTCTAATAAATTTTCCTCATTATTAGCAGTATGAGAAAAGTCAGAATTTTCGTTTGCAACATCATTGTAAATATTGGTAGTTTCAGCATTTGAAATGGAAACGAATACGCATAATAAAATACTCAAAATAACAGTGGTTTTTAATATTTTGTGCATGATTTCTATATTCCTCCTTAAAAACATTTAACATAATCATACACAAAAAAAACAAAAAAGTCTATACTTTTTATAAAATTATTTGAATTTTAATAAATTTTTTAAGTTTCAAAAAAGGATAAAAAACTTTTTAAATTTTTAAAAAGTTTTTGAATTTCTTGTATGATATAAGCGAGTGAAATTTTGCAGAGCAAAATTTCTCACGCTTTTTGATATTATCGGAATAAATTGACCCAGAATTCGGTTATCATGCTAAATAAATTCATAACAGTAACTTTGTCAACAGCAGTTTGAGCCACTAAATTAACACTTGAAATTTCCTCTTCATTCAAATAAAATTTGACATTTCCTAAAACGTCGCCAGCTTGGATTGGGGCTGTGATATTTTCATTCAACGTAACACTGGATTGAATGTCTTTGTTGTCTGTATTTTTGACTAAAGCGCCAGAATCGGTTTCATAAACTAAATTGACGCTACCAACCGTTCCTTTTTCGACAGGCACTTCTTGCAGAAAATCGCCAGCCGTAGAAGTTTTTGTGTAAGCATAATTGGCAAAACCGTAATCTAACAATTTTTTCGCCTCAGAGAACCTTTTTTCAGAAGTGGCACCACGCATGACAACAGCAATCAAAGATAAATCATTACGAGTAGCACTGGCTGCTAAATTGTACAAAGCCAAGCTGGTAGAGCCAGTTTTTAAGCCTGTGCAACCTTCATAAGTACGAACTAATTTATTAGTGTTTGTCAGTTCAGATTGCCCGCCACGAAGAGAATCCATCCAAATGGTGGTGTAGTTGGTCACACTTGGGTGCTTAGTTAGCAGTTCTTTTGCCATAAGTGAAATATCATAGGCAGAAGTTACGTGATTGTCTTCATCAATACCATGACAGTTGACAAAATTGGTATCATTCATGCCAAGTTCTTTGGCTCTTTCATTCATTTTTTGTACAAATATTTCTTCTGAACCAGCCAAGAATTCAGCCATAGCGACAACACAGTCATTAGCAGAAACGACGCAAATTGCTTTTAGCATTTCTTCAACACTCAAAGTTTCGGTTTCGTTGAGCCAAATTTGTGAGCCACCCATATTACTTGCATTTTCAGAGCATGGCACTTGGTCTGTTAGTGCAATTTTGCCACTATCTAAGGCTTCCATAATCAACAAAATGCTCATGACTTTTGTGACACTTGCAGGACGTAATTGTTCGTGACAGTTGTGTTCATATAACACTTTACCACTATTTTGCTCAATTAAAATGGCGCTTCCTGCTTCCAAATTTAAAAAATTTCCAGTTGCCTCTTCAGCCGTTGTCTCAATCGTAGAACCATCCCAGACAAAGCCTTCGGTGCAAAAGCTAAGTGGCGAAAATAGGAAAATGGGAATCAAAAACATAACGATTATTTTTTTTAAGGTTTGCATGTGAAATCCTCCTTTTTCTTTCATTATACGCAAGTATTTGGAATTTAATACAAAAAAGGAAAAATTTTATTGACAAATAGAATTTCTTACATTTATAATAGTTCTTAAAAGGAGAAAAACATGTTGACCATTAATCTTGTGTGTATTGGAAAATTGAAAGAGAATTATTTGCGTCAGGCGGTAGAGGAATATGCAAAAAGGCTTTCTAAGTATTGCCAGCTTAAAATTGTGGAATTGCCAGACGAGAAATTGCCACCCAAATTATACGAGGCATCAATTTTAGAAGTGAAGGAGAAAGAAAGCCAAAAGATTGTGCAGGCCATAAAAATGCCAGCTTATGTGATTTGTCTTGATTTGAAAGGTAAGGAAATGTCGTCTGAGGAATTTTCGAGAAAAATCGAGGATATTTCGCTAAAAGGCAATAGCAACATTACTTTTGTGATTGGTGGAACCCTTGGCATGACAGAGGAAGTTTTGAAGTTGGCAAATGAAAAAATTTGCTTTTCTAAAATGACATTTCCACATCAGTTAATGCGTGTGTTTTTCTTGGAACAGCTTTTTCGAGCTTTTAAAATTTCACATCATGAGACATATCATTGGTGATAATTTGACAAGTTATGTAAAGCATGATAAAATAAAAATATAAAATATGACGAGCTCTAGTCAAAAAAATGAGCAATTTTATCATGTAGTATCAATAGCAGATGAGTTCCTTATTCCTGTTTCCGCAGAATACGAAAAAGAAACAACAGAGGAATAATTAAATAATTGCATCAAATAAAAATAGTGTTCTTGTTTACCATCAAGCAAAAGCTAGGCTGGATAATTCTGGTCTGGCTTTTTTGCGTTTGGGGGCAAAGACAGAATTCAAAAATTTTTTGAAAAAATAATTGATTTGAAATGAAATGTATGATATACTTACTTGAGTTATGAAAAAGGGGGAGGAGAAAAGAGTGAAGAAGATTGAAAATGAAGAGCTGCAAGAAAAACTTGATTTTTTAGGTCTTAGTCTAGAAAAATTGCCTAAATTTATCAGTGATGCAGAAGTTCCCAATTTCAATATTTCAAGGATAAATAATGATAAAGATTTGAAAGTATATCAATTTATTCCAATTGATAAAATCGAAATTTTGCTTACTCCTGCCTTGCGAAGTGATCCTATCAAAACAAAGTATGAAGAGGCTGTACCATTGAAATTTTTCTTAAATGAAGATGGCGATGAAGAAGAAATGATGTTTTTTAAAACATTTTCAAAAATTGTCCGAACCATGTCGATTCAAGAAATTGAAAAAGTGGAAAAAATACAGGAAAGTTTTGAGGGAAAAGAACCTTTTAAAGTAAAATATAATCGAGACCATTTGTGGCAAATTTATTATTCAGATGTGGAAGACCGCTATTTTATGTTAGTTTGCACAAAGGAAGATACTTTTTCGGAATTTTTATATTTGTTAAAAGCGCAGATTGAGTTCAGCAAAAAAAAGAAAAAAGATGCACCTAAAATTTATGTTCCAATTAATTATATGACATATAGTGAAGAAATTTTGCAAAGAAGCGAAATCGCAGATTTGGAAAATTATTTGTGGTTGTTTACCAAAAATTGGCCATTGATTTTTGAAGTGCATGATAGTCGCAATGAATTTTCAGTGCAAATTGTGGGAGAAACATTTGTGTATCGCAATATCAAAAGTAGTTATAAAGTGATTTTGAAATCGACACAAGAGGCCATTAAATTTTACAAATTGTTAAAAGCACTTTTTATTCTACAAACAGAAATCAAAGGGCAATATCATTTTGAAACAAGAATTGATAGTAATAACGGGCTTTCGATGTATTTGTCTAAAGTGGAAATCACGTTTGATTCACTAACACAGTTTATTCGCAATGAATATTTATTAGCCAATTACGAAATTGAAAATCAAAATAAAACCATTGAAGAAATCGAAGAGAAATTAGTTAGTTTAAAAAAAGATGTCAAAGAAAAAGAAGACGAATATTTACAAAAACAAAAAGAAATTTCGACTTATTTAGAATGTAAAAAAACGTTTATTGGAAAAGTAAAATATTTTTTCAAGCTAGATAAAAAAGAAAAACGAAGAAAAAACATGCCAAATGCAGATATTGTGCCAGAAGCAGAAAGTATCAAAATTGATACGCAACCTTTGAATGTATACATGGAAGAGAAAAAGTTTTATACCATTGAAGACTTGGTAACGATTTATTCTTTGCATGAAAAAAGTGAAAAACGTTGTAAAGATTTAAGACAAGATTTGAAAGCCTTAGAATTAAAACTTGAAAATTTAATATCAAAAGTGAGAAATGCGAATCAATACATTGAAGAAATTGATAAACATAAAAAAAGCATTTTTGAATTTTGGAAATTTGTAAATAAGGATGAAGCACTTGGATTAAATGAACCAGATGTAGTTGAAGAAGTAGAAAGAAAAATAGAGAAAACATTTGATTATAATGAAGACATGGAAGAACTTGGCAAAAAGTTAGATAAACAAAATAGAGAAAATTTAACTAAAGAAGAATGTGATAGCATATATATAGCGAGTACAAATATTTTAGATGATATTAATAGCTTAAAACACCAAGAAGAAAAAGATTATACAAAGCATTTGAAAGAAATCAAAGAAGAAGCAAAAAAGGAAGAAATGCTATTTGCATCAGAAGAATTTGATATATTTGGAACAATTACAGAAGATAAAACAAAAATAAGCACATTGGGAAATGCAAAACATAGAGAAATAAAAAAGAATAAATTTAGACTATTAGAGATAAACAAAAATACAGATAAAGAACAATATATATCAGCAGTAAAAGAAATTACGGAAAATTTAGATGTGGCAATGGATAAGGCGAAATTTGGAGAAGATATAAATGTATATTTTGCAAGTACTAATGTATTAAATAATCAAAAATATACCATATTACACATAAATCCACAAAATGCACTAAATACATTGAAAGACGAAGAAAAAATAAACCTTTATAGCATTAAATTAAGTAAAAATGCAAAAGCAATTGCTCTAACAAATATTATTTTTTATGAAAATACAAATAAAACATTACCAATTGGAATGAATATGTCAGACCAAATTATCACAGACATGAGTAAATTAAAATTAGAACCCAAGAAACAAAAACTATTTAGAATAAATCAAGAAATAAATGATATAGAAGTCAAGACAAAAATAGTATGTGTATATGAGTATGAAGCTTTGGAGGGATAATGAAAAAAAGAATAATCATAGTATTTTTAGTACTTATACTAATAGGTATTTTAAGTACATGTATTATAATACTAAATAGTAAAAATAAAGAAGAGATAGAAAACATATTGCAAAGTTCTGAAATAAAGAATGCAGAACTTACAGAATATATAGTATATGGAACACATCTGAATATTAAAGGAGAAGTTAAAGAAGATGCAAAAAAAGTCAAAGAAGTGAATTTGATTTTTGCGAGCACAGAAGGAAAAGAAGATCGGAAGAGCGTCGTGTAGGGA
>CAMSEX010000070.1 GCA_947057875.1 uncultured Clostridium sp. | reverse complement strand
ATGACGAGAGGTGACTGGAGTTCAGACGTGTGCTCTTCCGATCTATTGGCGAAATTATTGTAAAAGGTGATACAGTCATGGCTGGTTATATCAATCATGAAGAGGCAACCAAAGAGGCAATTATAGATGGTTGGTTCCATACAGGCGATTTGGGCTATTTTGATAAAGAGGAATTTTTACATATTACAGGTCGCAAAAAGAATGTGATTGTTTTAAAAAATGGAAAAAATATTTATCCAGAAGAAATTGAGGCAATGATAAATGACATAAAAGGTGTGAAAGAATCAATGGTGTATGGCAGGCCAGAAGATGATGATAAAATTGATTTGAAAATGGCAGCAAAAGTGGTGTATGATAAAGAAGTTTTCCAAACAGAATTTGGTTTTGAAAAAGAAGAAGAGATTAGAAATGCGATTTGGAAGCAAATTAAAGAAATGAATAAAAAAATGCCAACTTATAAATATGTAAAAGAATTAACGGTTACTGAGGAAGAACTGATAAAAACGACAACACAGAAGATTAAACGTTTTGAAGAATTGGAAAAATTGGGAATTAATTCGTAACAAAAGTTCGACAAAATATTACAAAAATATTACAAACAAACAGAAGTTGTTACGAAAATGTAATACAAAAAGTCGAAAAATCACTTGAATTTTTTAAATAAAGAATGTATAATAGGAATAGTGAAAGAGATGTGTTTTTGGATGAAGCGCATAGAATGAAACTAAGGAGGTAAGTTTACAATGTCATTTTTTAAAAAATCAGGCATAGTAAACGTGAAAATGGTAATCACGGAAGAAAAAATTTTATCACAAATAGACAAAACACAAAAATTAATTAATCCAACCAGCAAAAAACAAATTGTTAAGCTAGAAGAAGATACATATTTTAGAGATTTGGTGGAATCGATTAAAACTTATTTGATGGAATATCCTCAAAAAAATACGTTTCCAGCAGATGTTTATAAAGCAGCTTATGATTTGGTTGAATTTGCGACAAATCAATTTGAAGAAAACACAAAAAAGGTAGAGGATTTAATTCGTGAAAGAGAAAAAAATATCAAACTTGCAAATGTTTTGTCAGATGTGTTAAAAGCGGTTCAAATCAAAGCGAAAAATTGGAAAGAAATTTTGAAAAAAGTCAAAAGAAAATATCCAGAAGATATTGTAGAAGCGTTAAATTTGATTGGAACAACAGAAGCGAATTCAGAAGAATATCAAGCATCTGAAAAGTTGATTAAAGCAAAAATAAAAAATCTAGAATCCAATAGTTTCATTGAAATTGATATGGAGAGAATTGAAGACCTTTCAAAGGCACTAAGTTATATTGGAATTGAAGTAGCAGAAGCACTGAAATATATTCCAGCTCCTGCACAAGTTTTAGAGTCAACAGTAAAGAATAATCAATTTGAAGAAATTGTAAAACAAGAAACAAATACTGTTTCAAGTAAACCAACTTCTGAATTATTACAAGATATTATTACAGAAAGTGTTCCAAATAACAATGCGGCTAATGATGATTCAAACGAAGATTTAGATAATTTTATTTTAGATACTCGATTTGAAACAAAGCCAAGTTTATGGCAAAGAATTAAAAATAGTCGATTTATTAGAACAGTAAAATATATTTTGCAAATTAAAGTAGTGTTAGATTATCCTGCATTGCCAGAAGGCAGAGGAGAATAGAAAAAACATCAGTTTATAACTGGTGTTTTTTTAGATAAGCTTTAATTGACAAGATGTCATGCTAAGAAAACGGGCGTTAAAAAATTTGTGATTTTTATTGAAAAAGTAATGAGGATATGATATAAATAAAAAAGAAATAAAGGGAGGAAAAATATGAAAATTATAAAACCTTGGGTAGAATTAGAAGCAATAGATGGAATAAAAGTGATGAAAAATTTAGAAAGAGCAGCAAAACATTGTTATCGTACAGAAGGCAATATTAAGGAAAATAGTTATGACCATTTTTTGAGAAATTGCATTAATCGTGGACATGAATCTGTGCTAGAACATGAAAAAGTGACAGTACGAATTTGTTGCGATGTGGGAGCGTATAAAGATATTACGCGTCATAGAGTGGCATCTTTTTCAATTGAAAGTACACGTTATTGTAATTATACAAAAGATAAATTTGGCAATGAAATTTCTTTTATTGAGCCTTGTAATATTGAGGATAGTGACTTATTAGAAGAGTGGAAAAATTGTATGCAAACGATTGAAACGACTTACAATACAATGGCTAAAAAGGGTGCACTTCCTGACCAATTGCGTTTGTTATTACCACATAGTACAGCAGCAGAACTAACCATGACAGCAAACATTCGAGAATGGAGACATATTTTTAGTTTAAGAGCAGACGAGCATGCCCATCCTTCTATTCAACAATTTATGATACCACTGCTTTTATATTTTAAACAACAAATGCCAGCGTTATTTGACGAAGTTCCATACAACGAAGAATTTGATGCGAAAAAATATGCAGAAATTAAGATTATAAAGTAGATTGTAAAATGATATTTATTATAAAATATATTGCCAAAAAATAATAACAATCGGAAAGATAAGTCCGGAGAATTGCAAATAAACAAACTGCAATTCCTCCTGGCTTATTTTGTTTTTGTTTGATTTCATAAATACCATAGTAAAAACTTTTCAAAAAACACAGAAAAATTAAAATAATAGCTAAAACTGTCATAAAATCCTCCTTGTGATTTATTCTCGATTTAATAATTGACTAGATGTAATAGTCGTATTGACATGAACTTCATAAGTTGAATTTTTAAAAATATCGTTCCAGTGAATTTTTTCATAATCATCAACTGTCAAAAATTTGGAAGATAACATGCCGCCAAAACCTGCAATATCAGAATTATATTCTTTTGTAATAGTATCTAAATATTCATTGACTAAAGTTTCGATATAATGATTACAAGCCTCTTCGAGTTTTTTAATATTATCTCGATTGGTATAATCGAATTCTTCTCCAGAGCTATTAATACTTCCTTGCAGACGTAAATCAATTTTGATAAATGGGTGATTGTCTTTGATGCTGACATCAATATCTGGTGATTGTAATTTTTTAATGTTGACATCAATCACTCCATTTTCATTAAAAGGACTGTTTAAAGGTAACATACATGCTTTTAAATTATTAGTTACCATTAGATGGGCTATGGTGCGAAGCGGGCAAATAGTTCCAACCATAGAGCCATTTTTGAACACAGCAGCTCCTGAATTTTGCACTGTATTATCATTAACAACAGCATAAATGGCAGTTGCTTGTGTTATTTTATTATTGACTCGAGAAGAAAAACTATTAAAATCGGCATTAATGGTATATCCAGTGTAATCGACTGAATTTAAAATATAATCATACAAACGAGAAGAAAAACTATCACTTGAATTGGTTACATTATTTAATAAATCATAAGCAGATTTGGAACTGATGATAACATTACAGGTTGCTCGGACTTCTGTATCATTTGCGAGTGTATTCATATAACTTTTGATGCCACTTTTCGCGATTTCTTCTGAAAAAATAATGGCAGAACAATGGGATAGATTGATTTTTTTATTCAAATAATTGTTTAAAATATTAATTCCAGACTCAATAGTTTTGCAATCCACGGAATAAATTTTTGATTCATTGGATTGAGAACTAGAACCAGAAGAAGAACTGGTTGGTTTTGCATTTTGCACATGAAGGGTAATCAAACCTTCATCTTTTTTTGATTTGTCAATTCCAATGGCAACAATATAATAAAAATTTTCAATACCATTTGAGTCATAACACCCAGTCAGCGTGAAAAGAAGTATTGTTAAAATCAATGAAAAGGCAATGTATTTTTTAACCATAATGAATAATTGAATTTCCTTTCTTAAATTTGAATTTTAAATTTGCTAAAATCATAATCATAAAGCTGACTCCAAAAACTAAGATAATGATTAAATATTTATAAACGACATCTTCTAAAAAGCGGCTAACGGCAATATGAAAAGGGAGAAGACATAGTCCAAAAAAAATGCAAATACTAGAAAGTGTAATCATTTTTGATTGGGCAAGGTTCGTCAGTTTTGAGAAGATTCGATTAATCATAAAAATGCATAAACTTAAATAGCAAAAAATGGAAATTAGCCATAGTAAAATAAAGATAGCATCTAGTCTTTGTACAAAATCACCCAACGTTATTTTTCGAGAAAGTAAATACAGTGCGTTTACTGGTTCTGTATTATTTTCTATTGGAAAAATAGTTAGAATGGAAACCACGGTTAAAAATAACAAAACCCAAGAAATAGCGTAAGAAGCAGTTGTTATTTTTTGAAATTGGAAACTGTCTTTTAAAAGTGGCATTAAAAAATAATAGTAAGTGATAATATAAAGTGAAAAGGTATTAAGCAGTCCATTAACAAAAGTTGTTTGAAAATTGTAGCCAAAAAATGGAGTAAATTTATTTAATGAAAAATCGTCATACACAGCAAATAAAGTTACTAATATGCTAATAATAGTAAAGGGAATCACAAAACAAATGGTACGAACAATTGCCTTAAAACCGATTAAATTAGATACCACAATACCTATCATGAAAAATAATAAAATAAAAATCAGTGGGCTTTTTTCAAAATAAATAATTTTTAACATATTGGCAAAATCACTCAAAGTAACATAAGCAACAAAAAAGAAAACACAAATAAACATGATGCTAACGATTATTTTTAATACTTTTCCACCCAAATATTCGGAAACATCAATGATGTCCGAATTGGGAAATTTTTGGAAAAGATAATTTAATATTAAGATGAAAATGAGCCCCATGATGCCAATATAAATCATATTAATAACAGCACCAGTACCAACCATATCAATAATATAGTAAGGAATATTCAAGATTAATTTGCTAACCATAACCATTAAAATTAAGCAAATTGCTTCATATTTTTGCATTTTGTAATTATTGTTTTGCATTCAAATTCCTCCAATCCATGCTAATTTTATTTTCTATTTTGGGACGTTTAGTATTTAAAAATTCATTACGTCTATCACGTTTCCATACTGGCTTTATAATAAATCCTTTATTACGCTTTAGGTTGCTAAATGGAATATAAGGTGTAAAAAATGGTATGCCAAAAGAGGTTAAATTAGATAATATTAAAAAGTGTATGAAAAAGGTAAAAGCAATTCCTAAAAAACCTGCTAAAAATCCGAAAATAATATAGGCAAAACGGTAAATTCGGATCGAGGTAGTAAGGGAAAAATCAGGTACAGAAAAACCACAAATTCCCGTAAAAGCAACCACAATAATTAAAATCGGACTAACAATATTTGCTGAAACAGCAGCGTCACCTAAAATCAAAGCACCAATAATACCAATGGTTGTACTAAAAGAAGAAGAAACACGTAGTCCTGCTTCACGAATTAATTCAAACGAAATTTCCATAATCAAAATTTCAAAAATAACAGGAAACGGAATGGCTTCTCTTGAATTAGCGATAGCAAATAAAAGTTCTGATGGTATGAGCTCTTGATGATAATTGGTAATGGCTACATAAAAACCTGGTAAAAAAGTAGCAAAAAATACAGCAATCATTCTGATGAATTTTAGAAAATTAGCAAATTGATAATTTAAGTTTCTATCTTCTCCAGAGGTTAGAAAATCCAAAAAGATAGCTGGAATAACTAATACAAAAGGCGTTCCATTAATAACAATGGCAATGCGTCCTTCTAACAAATAACTGCTGACACGGTCAGGTCTTTCTGTTGAAATGGTTTGTGGAAAAGGACTACTTGGGTTATCTTTGATGAATTGTTCTAATTGACCAGAAGAGAGCAAATAATCCACATTTAGATTATTGACACGATATTTTGCTTCTGCGACCAAATCATCGTTTGCAACGTTTTTTACATAACAAATAGCAACTTTGGTTTTGCTTAAAGTTCCTACTTCAACCTCTTCAATAACCAAATTTTCATTATTGACAATTTTTCGAAGCATAGAAGTATTGGTTCTAAGACTTTCCACAAAGGCTTCTTGCGAACCACGAACCACATTTTCAGTCAAAGGGCTGGAAACACTTCTGCCTTCAAATCCTTTGGTTTCCACACAAAAAGCAGTTGCAACCGTGTCTACAAAAAGGGCGCAAAATCCAGCATTGACATTTTTTATGACCTCTTCAAATTCAGTTTGTTTGATAATGCTATTATGAGGAATTAAGCCTTCAAAAATAAAGTTTTCCAAATTCAATTTGGGTGGTTTGGCATGGGTAATGGAAACACGGCTGCCTTTGGTTGTTTCTTGTTCTTGCATGGTAATGGAATTTTTCAATAATAATGGTTGTAAGACAGAATTGGTAATGGTGGTTTCATTAACCATTCCATCAATATATAAAAGCATAGCAGGAACTTTTTTGTTTTGAATGGGAATGACAAATTTCCTAAATTTTACATCACTATTGATTAACAAATTATATTTTGTTTTTAAGTATTCTAAATTAACAGAAAGCGAAGGATAAATTTTTTCATTGGTTGTTTCAAAA
>CAMSEX010000069.1 GCA_947057875.1 uncultured Clostridium sp. | reverse complement strand
TTAGAAAATTCAAAACCTCTTGTTTTTCATTCATCATATTAGTATTTGCTCCTTTCTTGATTATGATTTCAAAAATGTTAAAAACAAGAAACATTATACCATATTTCACATAAAAAGTCAAGGAGATAGAACCGTTATTTTAGTATTCCAAACTAGTAACTGTACTAATTTTCACGCTTTCTTTTTGAAATGACAATATCACCAAAAAGTTTCTCTTGCTCTGTATTGATTTTGCTCCTCCTACTTAGTTCCAAAACCCCTGAAAATGCCGTTACAACTTCTTCTCTTGGTTTTTCTCGCAAAGAAAACAATTTTCCAAATACAAATTTTGGCTTTCGCACTAATTCTCTAAAAATTTCTTTTACTTTATCTGAAACCGAATACACATCATGAACTGCTATTTTATCAATATTTTTCGCATTTTCATTCTTCTTATTCTCTTCTTTTTCAAGTAATTTTGAATATGCTTTTACAATATGCTCCATTGTATATTTTCTTTCAATTGTTTGTTTGGGAAGTTCAATATTTTCAGGAAATTTATGAACTCGATTAGAATAAATTTGAATTCTTTCTTTAAATAGTTTACTAATTTCTTTAAATTTCTTATACTCAATAATTCTATTTAGTAATTCTTCTTCCGTAAGCTCTGCCTCATCTTCTGCTTCTTTGGGCAATAATCCTTTTGACTTTATCAAAAGCAATGTAGATGCCATTACCAAAAATTCACTTGCCACTTCTAAATTCAATTTTTCCTGCTCCCTTAAATATTCCATATATTGCTCTGTTATCTGTGTTATCTCTATTTTATAAATATCCATTTTGTTTTTATCAATTAAGTAGCAAAGCAAATCAAGTGGTCCTTCAAAATTATCCAATCTTAATTCATATTTTTTCGTTTCTAATGAAATGATTTTATTCATCTATTTCTCCTCTTTATACTTCCATAAACTTCGGCAACTGATATTCTGGCAAACCAATTGAGATAGCATAGCTTCGCATTTGCTCATAATCTTCTTTACTGTATCTTTCTAATTTAAATACTTTATTGTAAAAAACAACATAATGAAATTTCTCATTTTTGAAATCGCAATACCAATTACTACAATGCTGAATATCTATTAATTGGCTTAATTTTTTAGCATATTTATCCATTTCATTTTCTTTGATAATTACTGTATCCATTGTCCATTTATCAAGCCATGGAGTTTCGGACTTTTCAGTCACTTTCTCAATTTGTATATTGATAATCATCAATTCTTGCATAATTACACAATTATTTAAACTTTCTTCTATAATAATTCCTTGATAGTCCATCTATCCCTCTATTTCTTGTATCGTATCCTGTCGATAGCCTTTCTTATATAAAAAATCTTTTACAGTATTTTCATCTGAATTTTGAATTTTTTTATGCCAAATTTTTTTGGCAGAATTTATTTCATATTCTACAAATTCGTCTTCATATTTCCTAACATATTCATCTACAATTCTTTTACTAACACCTTTCTGGCACAATTTATAACTAATTTCCTTAATAGACAGATTTTTTAAATTCATAAATTCTTGCACACTTCTTTGAACATAATTAAAATCATTAATATAATTTAATTCTTTAAAATACTCAATTGCATCTTCCACAGCATTTTCATCTTCTTCACAAAACTTTTGTCTGATTTCTTGTTCTGTTCTTTTTTTATACAAAATATATTTCAGCATTTTACTTCTTAATTTATCTATTTTTTCATCTTCTTCAAAATTCTTCATATAGTCCATAAATTTACTTCCATTCTCTTTTTAAATTGATTTCTTCTTTCTTTTTAAAAACTTCAAATAAATCAATATCACTTGCTATACACAAAGCTAACAAATAATTGAAAACATCTGCAATTTCGTTACCCAAATTAGGTGTTCTATTAGCATTTTTATCCATTTTTACTTTTGTTGTTTTACGAACTTCTTTCGCTAATTCTCCCAATTCTTCTGTCAAAAGCATCAAGATATCTTGAGGAGTCTCCCCCTCAAAACCTCTTGCTATAATCATTTTTCTTGCATATTCTTGTAATTCTTCTAAAGAAGATTTTTGATTTAAAGAATCAAACTCTTTTTGTAAATCTACTTCCATTCTATTCCTCAATTTCTTCAACTTCATCCTTTGATATTTCCTCTTCTCCTAAGGCATTCTCAAAAGCTTTTGCAAAATTGTCTCTTACTTTTTTCTCAATTTCTGCCATAAATTCTGGATTTTCAATCATATATTGTTTTACATTTTCACGACCTTGCTTCAATTTGTCTCCATTATAACTAAACCAAGAACCTGCTTTTTCAATAATATTCAAATTAACTGCCATATCCAAAATATTACTTGCTTTTGAAATTCCTTCCCCATACATAATATCAAATTCTGCTTCTCTAAATGGTGGAGCAACCTTGTTTTTCACAATTTTCACTCTTGCTCTATTCCCCATTACTTGTCCATCTTGCTTGATATTTTCAATTTTTCGGATATCCATTCTAACTGAAGCATAAAATTTCAAAGCTCTACCACCAGTCGTTGTTTCAGGATTTCCAAACATAACACCTATTTTCTCTCTTAATTGGTTGATAAAAATAATTACCGTTTTCGTTTTATTTACAGCACCTGCCAACTTTCTCAAAGCCTGAGACATTAATCTTGCCTGTAATCCCATGTGCGAATCTCCCATGTCACCATCAATTTCAGCTTTTGGAACTAAAGCAGCAACAGAATCCACAACAATAACATCAAGTGCTCCACTTCGCACTAATGCCTCTGTAATTTCTAATGCCTGTTCCCCTGTATCTGGTTGAGACACAATTAATTCATCTATATTCACACCAATTTTTTTCGCATATACTGGGTCTAGTGCATGCTCTGCATCCACAAAAGCTGCTTCTCCTCCTGTTTTTTGAGCTTCTGCAATAATATGCAAAGCAAGTGTTGTTTTACCAGAAGATTCTGGTCCATATACTTCTATAATTCTTCCTCTTGGCACACCACCAATTCCTAAAGCAACATCTAATCCTAAAGCTCCTGTTGGAATTGCCTCTATTTCCATGGCTTTATATTCACCCAATTTCATGACTGAACCTTTACCAAATTGTTTTTCTATTTGACTCATTGCAGCATCTAATGCCTTTCTTTTTTCTGCATTATCTGACATATTTCATTTCCTCCTTCAAAATTTTGTTCTATAAAACTTCTGTTTGTTTTATTATATCGTTAATTAAAAATTTGTCAATACTTTTTTGAATTTTTATTTGATAATTTTATTGTCTGTACCATTTTTCGATATTGCAATATAAATTAAACGCATTTGCTTTTATATTTCCCACCAAACTTTGGTTATAAATGACTACATCAGTGTTGCGATACAAACCGATATATGGCACTTCTTCTAAATAAATATCATATAATTTATTATAATTTTCGTATAATTGATTTTCGTCTGATGTATTAGAAACCACATTCATAATTTCTGCCACTTCGTCTTTGACGTAATTTGCTAAATTATTAGCTCCAAAAAAAGTTTTCAAACTTGGAGAATAGCCACACGTAATTCCTGTCAAAATAACATCAAAATTTTTGCTTTCTAGACTTGCAAAATAAGCCTCACGATTAAATTGTTTAACCGTAACATTGATGCCCATATTAACCAATTGATTTTTAATATTTTCAGCCACTGCAACCTTCGTCTCATCATTTCCATTGACAGCAATCGAAAAAGCTAAATCTATGGTTCTTTTATCTACTTTTTTAGTCCAACGATTATTTTTATATTCCCAACCATCGCTTTGCAAAATTTGACTGGCTTCATCGGTATTTACTTCAACAGAAAGGTCTCTTGTATAAAGCCAATTTCCCATATCCAAACTAAAATTAGAGGCTACATAACCAGAACCTAAGCAACTTGCCACAATATTATTCTTATCAATGATTTTGCTTATGGCTTTCCTCACAGCGGCACTCGATAGCACTTCATTTTGTGTATTGATTGCCAAAAAATTGTAATCCCTTGATTTATATTCTATTTTTTTATAACCAATAGAACCGATCAAATCTTCCACATTTTTGGATTTTACATCTACCACATCAATTTCCCCATTTTTGAAAGCATTATAAAGTTCTCCTGCCGAACCATATAAGTTGATGTTTACCTCATTTGCCATCGGATTTTTCGCAGAATTCCAATACATTTCATTTTTCGCTAATTTGATAATATTAGAGTCAACACTTATAATCTTGAACATGCCTGTTCCCACGGATTGATTATTTTTCTCTGAATGATAAAAATCTTCGTTGGCATAATATTTCTCAGATAGAACTGGAAAAGTCAAATGATACTCAAAAAAATCTACTGGCTCTGAAAGTGTTAACTTAAATGTGTACTCATCAATTGGTTCATAATTTAAAACAGCCGCTAAATTACTAGCATAAATTGTATCGACTCCGTTTTCTCCAGCAAATTTTATTTTATCAATTGTAAATTTCACATCATTCGCTGTTAGTTCAGTTCCGTCTTGCCATAAAATTCCTTTTTTGATTTTGATAACATAATTCAACTCATCCGTTTTGGCAATTTCTTCTGCCAAACAATATTCTAGTTTATAAGCTTCATTTAACGTAACTAATGGCTCATAAATCATTTTGCTAATTTCTTGCACATTACGATTATTACTAAGAATTGGATTCATCGTATCAAACCCACTAATCGCAAGTCTTAAATCTGTTTGAATGGTTGTCACTGTGGATGTTTGGTCAAGATTTTCAGGCACAATTTCCTCTTGATTTTTTACCATTTTGTAAACTCCAAAACCAATTAATCCAATGACAATTATCATAAATATATATTTTACAATATTACTACCCAATTTAAATCACCTACCGATTACTATATATCATTTTTGAGCAACTTGCAAGATTTTTTTGTATTTTTCTCATATTTTTTATGTCCGCGCATAAAATGAAACAAAAAATGAATGAAAAGGATGGTAATTATGTTTGTTTTTAATGTTAAATTAAGTAGAACCAAAATTTTTAAGTGGATTTTGGCAATCATGGCAATTTTTTGCGTTGCACTGGCTGGAGCTGGCATTTTCAAAATGTATAGCACCAATCATGAATTGGAAACTTCTCAATTCAACTGCGTCCCTTCTGGCGAAGTCGCCTATCTAACAGACGAAAATTATACGAATGTTTTAAAAGAAGTACATGAAGATTTGGATACATATATCGGGCAAAAAATTTGCTACACTGGCTATGTTTATCGTGTTCCTGAGCTAGAAAAAAATCAATTTATTTTAGCTCGTGATATGAAACTAGAAAACACCAACCAAACAGTCATTGTTGGTTTTTTGTGTAGTTTGCAAAATGCCGTAGATTATCCCGAATATCAATGGGTTAAAATTACTGGAACCATTGAAAAAGGAAATTATTTAGGCGAAATTCCTTGTCTTGCAATTTCTGAAATTGAACCTGCTCAAAAGCCTGAAAATTGCATTGTGCCAGCTCCTGACGAAAACTTCATTCAAACTTCTGTCATTTACTAAAAATATTTTGTTGGAAGTATATTTCTTTTTTTTCTTGGGTAGAATTCTTTTAAAATAAGGAGGTACTCATGAAAAAATTAGGAATTATTTTAGCTTGTATTTTAGTTATCATTGGTTTTGGAATTTCTTGTGTTTCTTTTTCACTTGGAAATGAACAAACAAATATATCTGAAGAAAGTGCCCCATTTGAAATTGGCACTGTTACAGCAGAAAGTTTAAAAATACGTTCTGGTTTGGGTACAGAAAATACTCAAATTGGTTTATTGTCAAAAGGAGATACCATACATATTTATGGAAAAGTTGACAAGTGGTATATTATTAAAACAGAAAACAATTTAGTTGGTGCCGTTTTTGCTGATTATATAGAAGGTAGTCAGCAAAATGAAAATCCAAATCAAACTTTGCTTTCTCAAGAAGAACAAATCTTTTTGAATTTAATTAACAATAAACGCATCGAAAATCATTTGCCTGAATTTCAACTAGATGAAAATTTACTTAACATAGCAAGGCTCAAAGCCAATGATATTGTAGAAAATAAATATTTTGCCCACACTTCTCCAACTTATGGCTCCATTTTTGAAATGCTTCGCAGCAACCAAATTTCTTATAATAAAGCCAGTGAAAACATTGCTAGAAATTTAAATGCAGAAAGTGCCATTGAAACTTTGATGAATTCTGAGTCACATAAAAGTAATATTTTAAGTCAAGACTTTAATTACACAGGAATTGCCGTAGTCAATAGCCCACAATATGGCAAAATATTTGTAGAGATATTTATTGCCAAATAAATATCTCTACAAACCTTTTATTTTTCATCTCTATATCCGCTCTTTTCTCGCTTTATCATTTTGCAACTGTGCCTTTATTTTTCCTTCCTCTTCTTCTGTTAATAAATTCTTAGCTTTACACGCTTTTATAATAATACTTTTCTTCTTATAACTAACTTTTGTAACACGCAATAAATCTCCAACAAACTTTACCTTCACAGAAGTATCGGTAATTTCCCCTAAGCATAAATTCAGAACTGACAATTTTGCTCT
>CAMSEX010000068.1 GCA_947057875.1 uncultured Clostridium sp. | reverse complement strand
ACACGACGCTCTTCCGATCTTGTATCTCTCTATCTCTATTTTATCCATAAAAAGTTTTCCTCCTATTCATACTTTACACCATTTTATTATATTATACCACACAAAAAACACAATTGCAATACTTTATGTAAATATTTTACAATTTTTTTATTTTCAAAAAATCTTTTCCATCATAATTTTAAAATTTTTGTAAAAACTATTATTTATTATATCAAAGGAGGTTTTTATGGAAAGAAAATTGAAAGTATTTCAATATGGAACTGGAAAAATGTCCGTATATACCATGCGTTATGTTTATGAAAAAGATGCCGAAATTGTCGGCGCAGTTGATGTAAACCCTGCTGTAATCGGCAAAGATATTGGAGAAATCATGAACACAGAAAAAAAAGGCATTATTGTAAGCGACGCCAAAAACGCAAAAACTATTTTACAAGAAACCAAACCAGACATTGCTATTGTGACAACTATGAGTTTGCTAAATGATGTCGAAGAACCACTTATGTTATGTGCAGAACTTGGCATTAACGCCATTACAACTTGCGAGGAAGCATTTTTCCCATTAAATTCAAATCCAAATTTAACGAAAAAACTAGATGAACTAGCTAAGAAAAATAACTGCACAATTACTGGAAGCGGCTATCAAGACATTTATTGGGGACAGCTTATTACTTCGATTACTGGCTCTACGCAGAAAATAACAAAAATCAAAGGTAGTTCTAGTTATAATGTAGAAGACTATGGAATTGCTCTGGCAAAAGCACATGGTGCTGGATTAAATATGGCAGATTTTGACAAAGAAATCGCTTCTGCTGATAAAATCAGCAACGAAGAAAGGCAAAAAGTAATTAATGCAGGCGAGTATTTGCCTTCTTATATGTGGAATGTCAACGGCTGGCTAGCCGAAAAACTAGGCTTGACGATTACTTCTCAGACACAAAAATGTGTGCCACAAACCCATTCAGAAGACATTTTTTCTAGCACACTAGACATGACTGTCAAAGCAGGAGACGCCACTGGTATGAGTGCTGTCGTAACAAGTCAAACACAAGAAGGAATTACTATTGAATCAGAATGTATCGGAAAAGTATATGCTCCAAATGAGTTTGACAAAAATATTTGGACTGTTGAAGGCGAGCCAACAACTACGATTGTTGTTGAAAAGCCAGCCACTGTGGAACTTACCTGCGCAACCATTGTAAATCGTTTGCCTGATGTTATCAATAGTGAAGCTGGTTATGTGCCAACTGACCGAATGGGCGACTTACAAGCAAAACTTAAACCGCTTAATGAATATGTGAAATAAAAGGCAAAATTTTGCTGTTTATACAACAATATTTTTTATAACATGAAAAACCCCCAGAAACTCTCTGGGGTGTTTTTAACAATTAAACATTCTATCAACAGTGACCACCTTATTCCATCATTTTTTAATGTGATAGGAATCAGTGCAATTACAAGCATTTTCATACAGTCTAAGAAATTCCAGCCAATCATAGCTGAAGCTAAATCTGGGTACCGCCTAAAAAAATCCATGGTTAACTTTTCTATCATATGATCCTCCTCTGCCGCTGCATACAAAACTTTTCATTAAAACAATAGAACCCTATATTATATTTTTATATGATATTTTGCATAAAATGTCAATATTATGCTAGTTTTGCATTTCTTCTCTTAGCCTTTCTATTTCATCTTGTTTTTCCTGAAGTTCTGCATCCTGCGCCTCAAGCAATATTTCTTTTTCATAAACTTTATTTTCTAAATCCAAATTTTCGATTTCTAATTCGTCAATTCTAGCATTCAATTCATCCACCAATTCTTGTTGCCAGTTTTCTTTCCTTGTTCTTGTATTTTGTTTTATTTTCTCAATATTTTCTTTTGATGCATACACCTGAATGACTGGCTCATAATAATTTCGGATTTCTCTACGGTTCATATCATCAATAGTATCTCGAATAACTTCCATAATTTTCGTCTTATCTTCCATGAACAACAAATCAACTAAATCGCCTTCCTGTATCATTTTTACATCATATATTTTTGAATGTTTCACAACAATTCTCACATTTGTCAAATCACTTTCTATATATTCTATATTTCTGTAATGTTCTATTATTAAATTTTCTGTCATTGGTACTTCAAAAACTTTTTCTATTTCATTACTTAAATTACCATCTTTCACAATATTAAATTTCGTACTACCAATTACCATCATTCCAATGCTAATTCCGCCCACAATCAGTGCTGCCACAAACGAAATTACCATACGTGTTTTTTTCGATTTTTTACTTATCATAAAATTATAAATCAATTCTAAAATCACTAAATGAATAGCAATTGCAGCCAGTAATCCCAAAAATGCTCCACAAAACAGCAATCCCGTTTTGACAAATAGAAAACTAAGTACCAACAAAACCACAAAGCAAACTAATGAAACAGCAAAACCTAAGCCAAACCAAGCCACAATAAACTTAACAAACCATAACACCATACGAATAATGCCATTTAAAAATCTAGACTGAGAATGTTCTGGATCACGAATAATTATTTTTTCTTGCCTTTTTTCAAGAAATATTTTTTGCTTTTCTGTGCTTTTTCCATTTTTCTCAGTATTTTGATTTTCTGATTTCTCATTTTCTGGCAAGTCCTCGTCCTTGACAATTTCGTAATAATCTAAATAACGGATTTTAAAAATATGTAAAAAAACTGTAACCACCATAATGATACCTAATATAATATAAACAGATTGCAAAATATTTCTTACAAAACGATACATTCCACTTGGCAAACTACCAAAAACCCCAAAAATCGCTGAATTTCCAATTCCACCAATAATCAAAAATGCTAAAACTAAGATAATTATAATCATACACTGTTCTATTACACATTTGAGTTTTTGCTTAAATGACATACTACTGAACATCTCAACAGTTTTAGTAATGAAACCAAAAAAGTCGTCAATGTATTTGTTGACATTCATTTTAGATTGTTTGCTCTCATTTACCTCCTTCACATTTTCGTTCATTAATTCATCCATATTAAAATTGTAAAGTTTGCAAATGAGCAAAACTTTATCCATTTCTGGGTAACTTTGTCCAGACTCCCATTTGGAAACAGACTGCCTTGAAACCCCCAGTTGCTCCGCCAACTGTTCTTGTGATAAATTATTTTCTTTTCTAATTCTTTTTAAATTTTCAGATAATTTCATCTAATTTTCCTCCCTTTCTTGACAAAATTATAACGTTTCTACTGGTTGCGCACAACCAATTTTCGGTTGTTTTTTGTCAACTTTCGGTTGCATTTTATAAAATTATACCTCTTTTTTGCTATAAATCGCAAATGATATTTGATAAGAAATAAAATATAGAATTACAGACACAATTCCAATTATAATTAGCCCATATTTTTTTAGTACCATTTCTAATTGCTCCAAAGAAACATTTGAAACCTTCATAAAACCTACTGTAATCCCTGATATTGCTAGCATTAACGTTAATATCATAATCATTTGAACAATTTTGCCTTTTTCTGCCCCAAATTTATACATAATTGGAATTTGAAAAACCTGTAACAATATCATTCCAAAAAAACTGCCAACTGCTACTGAAACTATATCATTAATGCCATCTAAATTTCCTACTTTTATAATTTGAAAAATCATATTCAAACCAATTGCAAAAACAAAGCCCACTAATGTAAACAAGAAAACATAAAGATAACGAGCAATTACCACCTGTTTGCGTGTAACTGGAAAAGAAAGAATATACTTATCTGATTTTGAAATATTATCATAATTAAAACTTCCAATCGCTATCATTCCAAAAATAATAACAATATAAATTGGCATAGAAACCATCATTTCTTCATTGGTAAAACTAACAATCACATATAAAACAAGAATAAAAAGCATGGTTGTTTTATAGGATTTTAAATTCATTAAATCTTTTAAAATTAACCCTTTTATCACATTCATTTTATTTTTCCCCCTTTATATAAATTAGCATAATTTCCTCAATTGAAGGTTTATCAACAATTACATCTTGATATTTTTTCTGAAATTCTATTTTATTTTCCACCAAAACGTCATACTCATAGCGATTTTTTTTGCATTTTACAAAATCTTTTGCCTCTATTTTTTTGAAAGTTTCTTCCGAGCATTTTACAATCCCATAATTTTCAAGCAGTTCATCTCGCGTTTTTGTCAGTACAATTTCCCCTTGACTAATAAATGTAATATAATCTGCGATATGTTCTAAGTCAGAAGTAATATGGCTTGAGACCAAAATTGAATGTTCTTCATCTTGGATAAAGTCCTGAAAAATATCCAAAATTTCATTTCGTGCCACTGGATCCAAACCAGAAGTTGGCTCATCTAGTACCAAAAATTTCGGATGATGCGAAAGTGCCACTGCAATTTTCAATTTCATTTTCATACCACTTGAAAAATCCTTTACCATTTTATTTTTCGGCAATTTAAAATTCTCAATATATCCAAAATATAACTTTTCATCCCAATTTTGATAAATTTGTTTCATAATTTTTTGAATATCCTTCACATTCAAATATTCAGACAAAAAACTGTCATCTAGCACAACGCCAATATCTTCCTTGATTTGTTTTTCATTTTTTTGATAATCTAAACCGAAAATTTTGATTTCTCCTGAATCTCCTTGAATAATATTCAAAATCGATTTTATAGTCGTTGTTTTTCCAGCTCCATTCTCCCCAATTAACCCCATAATCAAGCCTTTTGGTAATACAAGATTGATATTTTTCAAACCAAAATCTTCATATTTTTTTGATAAATTCTTAATTTCTAACACATTTTCCATTTAATTTTCCTCCCCATAAATAATATCCAACATGGCTTGAATTTCCATTTTTGAAATTTGGCTTAATTTTGCAATTGAAACCGCTGTATCAATCAAATTTTCTACTTTTTGCAATTGTTCTTCTCGAATTAATTCCACATTTTTATTCGAGACATATGTTCCTTTGGCTGCAACTGTTTCCACATATCCCTCTTTTTCTAATGCCTCATACGCATTTTTCGTCGTAATCACACTAATTCGCAAATCCTTTGCCAAACTTCGTATGGAAGGCAACAATTCTCCAGCCTTCAACTCATTGACAATAATTTTATTTTTAATTTGCTCTTTAATTTGCTCATAAATTGGAATATTACTTGAATTACTAATAATAATATTCATACATTCTCCTTATTTTTTGTATATATACAGTATATACAGTTTTGTTCCAAATGTCAATACTTTTTGCAAAAAATTATAATATGACATCAAAATGTCATATTATAAATAACAAAAAAATAAGCTCAGTTTTTTCTGAGCTATTATTTTTTTAATAATTCACTATAATTAAAACTCCCAAAAATGCCACCACCATAACCGTACAAATTAAAGCTAAAACACTTAAAATTTGATTGACTTTTTCGCGATTTTTAAAAAATTTGTACAATATTGAAATGCTCAAAATGCCAATCATTCCACCCAAAGTATTCATGATAATATCTGTGATGTCAGTCGCTCCAATATGTAAAATAAATTGCGAAATTTCTAAAAATAACGTTATCAAAAATATCGGAATTATTTTTTGATAAAATTTTCGATTTCTTGCTAGCATTTCCACATAAATTCCCACAGGAATAAAAATTAAACAATTATTAATGATTTCATCTAAATCTATTTTTCCATTAATAATAACCGATTGCCCAAATGGAACAAGATTTACAGAGCGAATATAAGGCAAAAATTCTAAGTCAGTTTGCATTTTAAACAAAATTATCCAAATTAAAATAATCAAATAAATTCCAAATAAAATTGTTATTAATTTATTTTTTTTATTCTCCATAATTCCCTCCTTGTCTATTTTTATTATAGCATTATTTTGAATAAAAATTTCTTAAAACTTTCTTAAAATTTTTTGAATATCTTCTATAATTTGCTCAACTGAAATTCCGTTTTGTCTCAAAAGTTCTTCCGCAACAAAACGGTCTGGAAAACTTTTGGCAATGCCATAATTTTTAACTTTTACTTTAGAAATCCCATAATAACTTGCAATTTTCTCGCCAAAACCACCTTCTAAAATTCCGTCTTCTAAAGTAATTACCAATTCATGATTTTCTTTTAATTCTTCCAATAACTTTTTGTCCAAGCCTGAAATAAATCTTGGATTAATTAACGTCGGCTCAACACCCATTTTTTCTTTTGCAACTTTTACAATTTCTTTACCCAATGGATAAAAATCGCCTACCGCCAAAATCGCAATTTGACTCCCCTTTTTTTCTACTTTATATTGATTCATTATGTCATAATTTGCATCTATTTTTCGCTCATCTGAAACCACACCATTTCCCGGAATACGAATTGCCACTGGATGCTCATTTTGCTCAATCGACCAATCCAACATTGCAAAATATTCTTGTTTTGAAGTGGGCGCCAAATAAACCATATTAGGAATATTAGAAATCAGAGGAATATCAAAAATTCCTAAATGGGTCACATCATTCATGCCATAAACTGATGCACCATTTACCAAAATTGTAGCTGGGTTGTTATTGATACACAAATCTTGCGAAAGTTGGTCATACGTTCTTTGCAAGAAACTTGAATTGGCTGCAAACACAGGTTTTCCAC
>CAMSEX010000067.1 GCA_947057875.1 uncultured Clostridium sp. | reverse complement strand
GATGACGAGAGGTGACTGGAGTTCAGACGTGTGCTCTTCCGATCTACTTGAAGTATGTGTTTTTTCCAAAAAACCAATATGTTCAAGTTCAACCATATCATTACGAATGGTTGCACTACTACAATCCAACACATTAACTAGATTTCCTGAACTAACTGGTTCTGCTGTTTCAATATATTCTTCAATAATGGCTTGCAAAATTCTCTTTTTTCGATTATCTAAATCTTCTGCCATTTTTTACTCCTTTAAACAAATTAGCAGTCATTAACTTAGACTGCTAATATATTATACCCATATTTCAAATTTGTCAATAGTTTTTTATGGAAAAGTTAAATTTTTTTATTGACTAATTATAAATTACTAGATTTCCTCTAGATTTTTAATATTTTTTAGCAAAACAAAAAATCACTAATCTTAAATTAGTGACTTTTTGTTACTATTCTTAATCTCTATTGTTATCTTGAACAGCATAGTACCAAACCATTGCTACAATGACAATAGCTGCTACTGCTAAAATAATCCAAACCCATGTTGTTGTAGACATATTTGCATTTCCATTTGCGACATCTTCTACAGATGTTCTTACTGCATTATAACCTGCACCATTTGTCATACTTCTTGCATTATTATTATTGTTGTTATTACGATTATCGTTATGATTATTTTTCGCATTATCTTTTCCACCATTCATCACATCATCTGCTACATTTCTTACACTATTTCCTGTTTTATTTAAAGAATCTGTAATTTCTTCTCCTAAATTAACATTTGAGTTATTTTCACTTGCAAAACAAACTGAACAACATACTGAAAGAATTATGATAGCAAAAGCCATAAAAATTTTCTTAGCCATTTGCTAACCTCCCAAGTTCATTTTTCTATACTGTGTGAAAAAATTTTCACACATTTTAAACAAAGTTTTCAAAACTTTATAACTATAGTATTGATTTTTACAAGTGAAATATGCTAGCAATTTTTTTGCAAGTTTCCTATTTTTGACTAATTGTAATATGACTCGATTCCAAATTCAACTCACGACAAACAATATTTTGGATTTGTGCGACCTGATCTGCGTTCAAATTACTCGATTTTACAATCACACTTGCATTATCATTGCTGACTAATATTACCACATCTTCAAAATTTTTGTTTTTAATTAAATTTTCAGCAATCATTATCGCATTTTTGATGGTGGTAATATGATTAATTTCTTGAATAGCAATCGCTTTTTGCTCATTAGAAATCTCTTTTGAATCCACCATTTTTTGATAGGTTTCTAACATTTGCGAATACATCGTATCACGTTCAATTCTAGTTGCAGAAAAATATTCATCACTTTTGCTATTGCTATTTGTGGCTGCCACATTCTCTGGCTCATTTGGCACAATATTCTCTTTTATTGAATTAGCATTGACTAATTGCACATCGCCCAATGATGTTTCATTTCTTGTATTTTCCATAGCTGCAACTTCTATGGTTGGTTCATAATCATAATTTAAATAACCAATTCCAATCAAAGCTACTGCCATAATAATCAAAATCGAATGTTTTAATTTTTCCTTTTTCATGATTACCTCCTTACTTGTTCATTTCAAACACTTGTATTTTGTGGGTTGCAAGTCCTGTTACAGCTTCTACAGCAACTATAATATTCGCTTTTACATTGCTATTGCTAGCACCTTGTGCCGTAATAATTGCTCCTTCAACGCTTGGAGAAACTGTTTTTCCGCGTAACTGGATTCGAGTCAGAACCTGTCACAACGCTTTTTTCTGAATCCTCTGACTGAATGGTTCGGACTCCTCCTGAAGTATCCGTTTCTTCTGTAACACTTTTACTCATACTTTCATTATACATTGGAATAACTGTATTACTTTGCGAATACGTAACCAAAACCGAAACTTTACCTACTCCATCTATTTTTGATAAAATAGATTCTAATCTTTTTTCTAAATCTGTTGACATTTCATGATTTTGTACGCCACTGCTAACCAATTCTGTTCCTGAAACATCCTTTGATTTTTTTGTATCATCTTCTTTTATAATATTATTCATAATGATTAAAGTTATAACTAAAATCACTAAAAATGCTATTAAATTTTCTGTTTTTTTACTTTTATCTTTCAACATTTTTTTTAGCTTTTCCATATTGCATCCTTCCTTTCATAAATTTAATTGATGCTAATATTATTTTTATCAATTTTATAATTTTCAGAAATATACTTTTTGACTTCTGGATAAAGCTCTGAATTCTCCTCTGGCTCTGGTTGCACTTGATTGCCTATCTGCACTTTTTCAATTTGAACCACATTTGAATTCTGAATCCATAAAGCAACTGCTTCTATATTTTCATATTTTTCATCATACGTAATTTGCAAAGAATTCACTATTAAATCAAATTCTTCTTCAATGGCATTTTTCAATGTTTCTTCAATTCCGCTTAGCATACAAATCTCGAATGTTTTCTGTATTGACATTGCTGGAAACTTGCGCTGTATCTAAATTAAATTCTTTTTCAAAATCAAAATTCATATTTAGTTTTCCCAAAAGTGGATGTAACATTGTAAAAATCACATAAATTCCAATCACAACTTTGACATATTTTTTATGATTTCCCTCCGGCAAAATGGCTTCTATGATAATGGAAAGAATGACTGCAACAATGATTTCTTCGCACCAATTTCTAAAAAACTCAATCATGCTCCATTTCCTTTCTTAGCAAAATTATCGGTACATGAGCGCACTATTCGTAATTTTAAGCACCAGCGTAATGCCAATCATAAACATGACAGAAACAGAAAACAGAATTGCTAGCATGACTTTATAACCATCTGAAATTTGCCCAATTAATTTGACAATTTTCTCATCAGCAACTACTTCGCAAACCCCAGAAAGCACATGAAAAGAAATCCACAAAACACCAAGTTTTAAAATTGGCAAAATGACAATTCCAAGAATAACAATCACACCAATGACGCCAACTGCATTTTTCAAAATATTCCCACAACCAATGATGCTGTCAACTGAATCGCCTAAAATTTTCCCAACTACTGGAATAAAATTGGAAACTGCTGCTTTTGCTGTTTTGGCTGTCATTCCGTCAACCGAACTGCTGAGTGTTCCTTCAATGGACACAGAACAAACAAACACTGTCAAAATAATGCCCAAAATCCAAACAATCGAGGAATTTAAAAATTTCGATAATTTGCTAATTTGTACTTTGTCCGAAATATTAGAAACAATGCCTAATGTAATAGAAATCAACAACATTGGTATTAAAAAAACTGAAATAAAATTTCCGATAAAACTAATCATAAAAAGTAAAATTGGCTGAATAATTCCTGTTGTTGTAATTGCTCCTGTTGTTAACATAAGGGTTGATAAAAGCGGAATAAGCAAATTCATAAAATTGGTAATTTCGCTAATGGTATCTCGCGTTAAATTCATAACAGAGACAAAGCTATCTGTAATTAAAGTGACAATGATTAAATATTGGATAAAATAAATGATTTTAGAAGTAGAATCATTTCCCAAATTCTCAACAATGGCTTTGAAAATACTGTGAATAATGATAACCACTAAAACTGTTATCATGAGTTGAATGGCAATTTTCACTTCATTCCCTGCAAAATTTAAAATCGTGTTTGTCCAAAAATTAGTGCCAAGATTTCCCGTAATCGCACTCGAAAACAAGTTTTCCATATCCAAATCTGGAAAATTTTCTTTGGTGTAATTTTGAGCATTTTGCAAAAAATTGTTAATTCCCAAAACATTTTTTTGGTTTTGCATAAACTCGTCCATTCTCATATGTCCTTTCTATTTATGATACAATTTTTATGGCAATAATTTTGTTAGTGATTCAAGTGCTGTCGAAATCACAGGAATGGACAAAGAAATGACAATAATTTTTCCCCCGCAAATCAATTTTATTGGCAATACTACTCTCGCCACTATCTTTGCAAATACTAACTGCATATTCTGTTAAAATTGAAATTCCAGTGATTTTTAGCAAAACAGAAATAAAAGCACTATTGTATCGATTATTTAAACTTTTGATAAACTCAATAATTCCAACTAAAGTATCCATGCTCAAGAACAAAATAATTGCTCCACCAATTAAAACTGCCATAAAGGCAAACTCACTTCTGTATTGCTTTAAAATAATTGTGATAATTAAGGTTATAAAACCAATTCCTATGATTTTGATAATTTCCATTATAAATTAAACACCGTCCTTACTGTTTCAAATAATTCACTAATTTCCTTAATCACAATAGTAAGTACAATAATCATACCTGCAAGTGTTGTCATCATGGCTTGATCTTCACGACCAGCTTTACTTAAAATTTGATGCAACACAGCCACAATAATTCCAATCCCCGCAATTTTAAATAATAAATTAACGTCCATATATTTCCTCCTAAATAAAATGTGTGAAAATTTTGCTTGCAAAATTTACTCGTTTTTAATATTAAAACTTTTTATATTAAAATAATACAAATCCCAATTCCAACAACACTTCCTAAAGTTTTAAATAATTTATAATTTTTATTTTTTTCCTGTTCTGCTTTTTCAATTTGTACATTAAGCAGTTGACTTGTCACATTGATTTCATTAATTTGTCCCGCTTTATCTGTTTTTCCTAACAATTTTCCAAACATCTTTAACGTTTCCCTGTCTTCTTTACCTAATTTTATTTCTTTCTCGACTGCCATATTCCAACTTTGCGTGATTCCTTTTTGCTCCATTAAGTTTACTGTATTTTGAAAAATATTTTCCTCATTTGAATAAATAACTTTTGTAACTTCCGCAAAAATATCTTTAATTGGCGCATACGTAAACTCTATTTTACTTTTCATCATTTCCAACGCATTTTTCATTTTCTTTAATTCTTCCACTCGGATATCATAGGATTTCGCCTTCAGAATACCGAGCATCGTGCAAATTCCAAATACTAAAAATAACAGCATCATTTTTAAAATTGTTAGCATTATTTATCTCCCACTTTTTCATAAGTCGTATTTTTTTTATTTATTTCATAAACTTCGCTAATATTCCCTTTTTGTGTGGTGTCTAAAAAAATTACTTTTTCAAAAACATGAAGATTGAGCAAATTTTTCAAAACTGGGTTTAGCATAATATCTTCAAAACTTCCGCCATGTGCTGTAAAAATTCCTTTGCAACCAGAACACATTGCATAATTGATAGCTTCAATATCGTCTTTATTTCCAATTTCGTCAGCCACCACAACTTTAGGTGCCATCGAACGAATTAGCATACGAATTCCAACACTTTTGTGTACATTTTCAATCACGTCTGTTTTGACACCCATATCATTTTGAGGAACTCCTTTATAGAGTGCTGCAATTTCGCCTCTTTCGTCTACTACGCCAACATTAATGGCTTTAAATTTCATTTCTTTCACACCACTGGAAACTTGTCTAATTAAATCCCTCAAAATTGTCGTTTTCCCAACTCCTGGAGGCGCCACAATAAGTGTATTAAAAACATTGTTTTCTTCCAAATTCAAAATATAGCGAAGTAATTTATTACTACTTCCAACCACTTGTCTTGCAATTCTAAAATTTAAACTGTAAACATAATTAATGTTAATCACTTTTCCTTCTTCTAGCACACAAGAACCAGTTAGTCCAACACGATGTCCACCTTTTATAGTAATAAATCCACTAGAAATTTGATTTTGATAAGTATAAATTGAATTCTCGCATATCATTTGCAAGCATGCCAAAATTTCTTCTGTAGTGACTGTATATTTTATGATTTTTTCCGCATCATGAAACTTCAAAATAATTGGTCTTTGGCTGCGCAACCTAATTTCTTCTAAAGTATCCACTTTGTCCAAAATTTCTTCTGCTATTTTTTTCTCAATTTTATCAGGAAAATATTTTAGAATATGGTTCAATTTTTCTATCCTCTCTTTATTTAGTATTTATTAATATATATTCATACAAAAAAAAATTAGAACCAAAAATAAAAAATTTTTATTTTTTACTTGACATTTAAGAACAAATGTTTTATAATCAAAACAATAAAACTAGATGTTTAAAAAACAAACAAATTTCATGATTGTTTTATGATTATTAATAAGGAGATTTTTATGGAAAGATTTAAAACTGTTATTGCTGTACATTTGATTTTAATAAAAGATAATAAAATTTTGTTGCTGAGAAGATTTAATACTGGTTATGAAGATGGAAATTATAGTGTGGTGGCAGGTCATCTTGATGGAAATGAAAGTGTACTAAAAGCTATGCAAAGAGAAGCTTTTGAAGAGGCTGGTATTCAAATTTCTGAAAAAGATTTACAGATTGTTCATGTTATGCACCGCAAAACTCCCCATCGAGAAAGTATTGATTATTTTTTGACTTGCCAAAATTATACTGGAAAAATTCAAATTATGGAGCCAGACAAATGCGATGAATTAGCTTTTTATGACTTAAATCATTTGCCTCATAATGTTATTCCCTATATCAAACAAACCATTGAATCTTATCTAAACAATCAAGCCTTTTCAGTATATGGCTGGTAAAAACTATTTCTACAAAAAACTAAGAGGGGAATCCTCTTAGTTTCACATACTTTTTATTCTACTCATACAAATCTTTTTTACTCAAATTAATACGTCCTTGCTCATCAATTCCAGTCACTTTAACAGTTACCTCATCTCCCATTCGCAAAACAT
>CAMSEX010000066.1 GCA_947057875.1 uncultured Clostridium sp. | reverse complement strand
CAACGGACATTTTTGGTTCGTTGCTTTCCTTTTATGGAATAAAATCAAAAAAAAATTGACATCTGTAATTTTATGTTGTATGATAATAAAAAATATATAGAAAGGAGTTAAATTTTGAAACTGAATCAAAAGCAAACAACACAAGAATGGTTGCCTTTTGAGGATATTTATGACAGCGGTCTAATTTTTCATAAAAATTCTTTTATCAAAATCTTGAAAATTTTTCCCATTAATTATGATTTAAAATCAAATTTAGAAAAAGAAGCAATTATTAATTCGTATAAAAATTTTTTAAAAACTTGTGATTTTGATATTCAAATACTAATTCAAAGTAAAAAAGAAGATATTTCTAATATGATTTCCCAAATTAAAAATAAAAAAGAAAATAATCAAAAAATGAAAGAAATTCAAGAACATTATATTAATTTTGTGACAAAATTAAATCAAGAAAAAAATTCGTCGTCTAAGAATTTTTATTTAATAATTCGCAAAAAAGTCAATATTCTCGGAAAAGCAAAAGAAGATTTTACGAATGAAGAAACTCAGGCTTATGAGTACTTAAACGAATGTTATTTTAAAATCAAAGAGACATTAACCAGATGTGGAAATGTGGTTAATGAAATCAACTCAAAGCAAGAAATTCTAAATATTTTTAATTCTTTTATGAAATAAATCCAAAATAAAAATTGAATAGAGGTGGAGAAAATAGAAAATTATTTAAAAGGAACAGTAGATTTGAAAGACAAATTAGCTCCAAGTTATGTAGATATGACAAATCCAAAGTGGTTGGAAATCAATGGGAAGTATTATGCAGGACTGCTGATTGTGGACTATGAAAGGGAACATAGCGAAATCATTTTTAAAAATTTGATTAACAGTAATGTAAATGCCAATATTTCAATATTTTATGAAAAACAAGATGCTTTTAAAGCAATCAAAGATTTAACGTATCACATTGGAAATACTGGGGTAGATTTGAAATTTGGAAATGCCAACAAAGAAGATATTGACTTGGCTGCGTTTTCCTATAATGATGCAAAATATATTAGAAAGGAAATTCAGGTCAATAATGAGGATTTGTATTATTTATACACATATTGCATGGTAATTGCAGATGATGAAAAAGAGCTTACACGAAGTTTAGCAAAAATCAATGGCATTTTGCAATCATCAGGATTTGTTACAAAAACAGCCAATTTTAGGCAAGAGCAAACATTTATGGCGTGTTTGCCGATTATGGAAAATAGCAAAGATTTGAAAGAAGTGTCTGCGCGCAATGTTTTAACACAGGGACTCAGTGGAACATATCCATTTATTTCATCAACATTGTGTGATGAAAATGGTATTTTTTTAGGGAGCAACATTTACAATAATTCCATGATTTTAGTTGACCGTTTTAACAAAAATAAATATAAAAATGCCAATATGTGCGTATTTGGCACAAGTGGAGCAGGGAAATCATTTTACATTAAACTTCTTATTTTGAGATATCGTTTATTAGGCATTCATCAATATGTGATTGATCCAGAAAGAGAGTATAACAAAGTTGCTGAAAGTCTTGATGGAACGCTGATTAAACTGGGACCGAGTTCACATACATATTTGAATATTTTTGATATTCGTCAGGAAAGTATCGAAGATGGCGAAGGTTATTTGAGTAGCAAGTTATTAAAATTAAGAGGATTTTTTAGCCTAATTTTTGGACAAATGGATGAAGAAAAAATAGCAATTTTGGAAGAAAAACTCATTCAAATGTATTCTAAAAAAGATATTACTTTTGATGATGAAACATTATATCAAAAAATAGAAAATGGGAAAATTGCTGTAATTCCACAATTCAAAACAGCAAATGAGATGCCAATTTTGGAAGATTTGTACAACGGTTTGGATGATGAAAAAGATAAGTTTTTCAAGCTAAAACTATACCCATTTGTATTTGGGGCTCTTAAGTTTTTTAATCATCACACTAATGTAGAACTTGATAACAAGTTGATAATTGGCGATATTTATGATTTGGGTGAGGACAATTTAAAATATGGGATGTACATGTTTACAGATATTTTTTGGGATAAAATTAAGCAAAATAGAGAGGAAAACAAAGCTATTTATTTGGATGAAATTTGGCGACTAATTGGGGTTACATCAAGTGGATTTGTTGCAAGTTTTATCTATAAAATTTTCAAAACAATTCGTAAATTTGGTGGTAGTGCAGTTGCAATAACGCAGGACGTTTCGGACTTATTTAGCCTAGAAGGCGGTACTTATGGAAAAAGTATTTTGAATAATTGTAGTATCAAATCGTTTTTTTCTTTAGAAGAGGAAAATATTTTGGTGCTTGAAAAGTATGCGAATATTTCAGAAAAGGAAAGAATAGAAATGAAGTCTTTGAAAAGAGGAGAAAGTCTAATGTTTATTGGCGATGACCATATTTTAGCAAGAGTGGAAGCGTCAGAGTATGAAAAAAATTTAATTATTTAGGAGGAAAAAATGAGAAAAATTTTAACAGCCATAGGAAATCCTATGTTAAATCAGAAAATAAAAGAACTGGAAAATTATGAAGTGTTGTTAGATGATATTGAATCTGATGAAGAACTTTTGGAGATTTTAGAACGTGAGGAAAATGTAGAAATTTTGTTTTTGTGTAAAAATATAATTGTGCATTACTCTATGGAAAATTTGATTCAGATGATTCGTAAATTACAAGAAAATCTCTTTATTGTGTTATTCAATGCAGATAATTCGGAGGAAATTGTGAAAGAAGACGAGAATTTAAAATTTTATCATACATTAGATTTAGATTTGGTTGATTTTGAAAAAAATCTTCCCGCAGTAAAAGTAACGCCGATTCAGAATTATTCATCAAGAATAATAGCAATTTCTGGAGCTGGTGGAATTGGAAAAAGTACGTTTTCCACATTTCTTGCTCAAAATGTGGAAAACAAAAATTTAAAAACATTATTGGTGGATTTTGATTTGGATGAAAACCATATTAAAACAATTTTAAAATTGAAGAAAAATCCAGAATCTAAAGGAAGTATAAAAAATATGATTGTAAATGTGAATAAAAATTTAGATGTTTTATATAATCTGAAAAATATTTTTCCCGATAAAGAAGATGTAAATTTTTTTATGTTGCAAAAAATAATGAATGAGTTAAAAAAGGAATATCAATTGATTGTAATAGATACATCATCTAATGTTGAAAATGATTACACAAAACGAATTTTTTATCATAGCCAAAAAATCATTTTTTTAGTAGAACCCAATATTCTTGGAATTAAAAAAGCAAGAAATATGCTTGAAGTCATTGAAAATGATTGGAAAATTGCAAATGAAAAAATTAATATTGTACTGAACAAAACCAATATGTATGAAATTTCAGAAAATATTATAGCAGAATTATTTCCAGATATGAAAATTATTGGCAAGATGAAGTATTTAGATAGCTATAATTTAATGATAAATCGCAATATTAATAAGAAAGAAATCAAGAAAGAATATGAAAAAATCTATAAAAAAATATAGTTCTGAACAAATTTGTGTTATAATAGAAAAAGAAAGTGGAGAAAATTATATAGAGGATGGTTTATTAAAGTGAAATTTATAAAATAAGGATACAAAAGTGTATCCTTATCTATTTTATTTTCGTTTTTTTCTTAAACTTTTTAGAATTAGTTGACTTTTTTCTCTAAAAAATATATACTTAAACTTACAAGAAATGATTTTCAATAAATTTCTATAAAAGGAGGATTTTGTATGCAAGATTTAATTGAAATCAGATGGCATGGACGTGGTGGTCAAGGTGCAAAAACAGCATCACTACTTCTTGCAGATGCAGCCTTTAACACAGGAAAATACATCCAAGGATTTCCAGAATATGGTCCTGAAAGAATGGGAGCTCCGATTACTGCGTATAATAGAATTAGCAATACACCAATTACAATTCATTCTAATATTTATGAACCAGATTATGTAGTAGTTGTGGATGACACACTTTTGGAATCAGTTGACGTAACTGCAGGCTTAAAAACAACTGGTGCGATTGTCATTAATACAACACAAGAAGATGAATATATTAAAAAAACACTAAAAAATTATGCTGGAGATATTTATAAAATCGATGCGAGAAAAGTTTCGATGGAAACATTAGGAAAGTATTTTCCGAACACGCCAATGCTAGCAGCCATTGTAAAGGTAAGTGGAATTATGACAGAAGAGGACTTTTTAAATGACATGATTGGTTCTTTCAAGCATAAATTTGCCAAAAAACCAGAAGTTATTGAAGGGAATATGAAAGCATTGGAAATGGCTTTAAAATCAGTAGAAAAGGTAAAATAATATGATTGAGTTTTTAAAAAATCTATTAAAATGCGTCAATTTTAAAACAGACAACAAAGAAGTTAATCAATATAATAAAATAATATATACAATCATTATTTTATGTGCAGTTATTTTTATAGGGGTTATCATTTATTTTATCGTAAAATATTGGTCTAATTTTTGGGAAATGTTCCAATATAATTGGCAAGATTTAACAAGAATATGACAGTAGGGACGATGTGAAAATCGTTCTTAATTAAAGAAGATATCTAAGGTTTTTATAAAGAAAGGAGTTTTTTATGACAGAAATAAATTCAAATACACCAATGGAGGATTTAACAATTGGTGGAAACATTTATACAGCTGGCAACGCCAGAGAATTTAAAACAGGTGACTGGCGTTCTATAAAGCCAATCTTCTTATCTGAAAAATGTAAGCAATGTGGTTTATGTTTTCCAGTATGTCCAGATGATGCAATTCCAGTGAACAAAGATTGCCAAAGGGAAGATTTTGACTATAATGCATGCAAAGGGTGTGGCGTGTGTGCAAAAGCATGCCCATTTGGAGCTATTGAAATGGAGTAAAATTTGAAAGGAGAAAAAATATGAGAGAACGTTTAAGTGGAAACGAAGCAGCAGCTATTGCGATGAAACAAATTAATCCAGATGTTGTTGCTGCATTTCCAATCACACCTTCAACAGAAATTCCACAATATTTTTCAACATTTGTAAGTAATGGAACAGTAGATACAGAGTTTGTGGCTGTTGAAAGTGAACATAGTGCTATGAGTGCCTGCATTGGTGCACAGGCTGCTGGTGGAAGAGCTATGACGGCAACTTCTGCAAATGGTTTGTCTTTGATGTGGGAAATGATTTATATTGCATCAAGTTTGCGTTTGCCAATTGTAATGTCTTTGGTAAACAGAGCGGTATCAGGACCACTGAATATCCACAATGACCATTCAGATGCAATGGGAGTGCGTGATAGTGGATGGTTAATGCTTTTTTCAGAAAATAATCAGGAGGCGTATGACAATTTAATTATGGCACATAGAATTGCAGAACATAAAGATGTTTTACTTCCTTTGATGGTGTGCCAAGATGGTTTTATTACCTCACATTCAATTGAAAATATTGAATTAATCGAAGATGAAAAAGTGAAAAAATTTGTCGGAACCTATCAACCAGAACATTATTTGTTAAATGACAAAGAGCCAATTGCAATTGGTCCATTGGATGTACAAAGCTATTTGTTTGAGCACAAAATGCAACAATCCATTGCAATGAGAAAAGCAAAACAAGTTATTTTAGATGTAGCAAGTGACTTTGAAAAAATGACTGGCAGAAAATATGGATTTTTTGAAGAATATAAAATGGAAGATGCCGAAGAAGTTATTGTTTGTATGAATTCAACAGCAGGAACTGCTAAATACACAGCTGACAAATTACGAGAAAAAGGCGTAAAAGCAGGCGTTTTGAAAATTCGAGTGTTTCGTCCATTTCCAGCAGCAGAAGTTGCAAAAGCGTTAGCAAATGCCAAAGCGATTGCTGTTCTGGATAAAGCAGATTCGTTAAATGCTGCAGGTGGGGCGCTTTTTGAAGATGTGACATCTGGTATGTTTGTGAATCAAATTCAAGTACCAACTATTAATTATGTTTACGGAATTGGTGGTAGAGATACTACGTCAAAAGATATTCAAAGTGTTTATGAAGATTTGATAGAGATTGCAAAAACAAGAGAAATCGGTAATCCATACAGATATTTAGGTGTAAGGGGGTGTCAATAATGGCGTATAATCACAAACAAATTATGGTTGATACGAAATCAAGATTAACTTCTGGACATAGAATGTGTGCTGGTTGTGGAGCGCCATCTGTGGCGAGAATGATACTTCGTGCAGTCAAACCAGAAGACCATGTTGTTGTTTCTAATGCAACTGGTTGTATGGAAGTTTCAACTTTTTTATATCCATATACAGCTTGGACAGATTCGTATATCCACACTGCTTTTGAGAATGCAGCAGCTACGTTATCTGGTGTAGAAGCGGCCTATAAATCAATGAAGGCAACTGGAAAGTTGCCAAAAGATAAAGATACCAAATTTATTGCATTTGGTGGAGATGGTGGAACATATGATATTGGGCTTCAGAGTTTGTCAGGTGCTATGGAGCGTGGGCATGACATGGTTTATGTTTGCTATGATAATGGTGCCTATATGAATACAGGAATTCAACGCTCTTCTGCAACGCCCAAATTTGCAGATACAACAACAACACCTGCAGGAACGAAAGTTCCTGGAAAAATGCAACCAAGAAAAGATTTGAGTAAGATTATGGTGGGACATCATTTGCCTTATGTGGCTCAAACGATTGCACTTAATAATTACAAAGATTTGTATGAAAAAGCAGAAAAAG
>CAMSEX010000065.1 GCA_947057875.1 uncultured Clostridium sp. | reverse complement strand
GATGACGAGAGGTGACTGGAGTTCAGACGTGTGCTCTTCCGATCTAGCAGCGATTGATTGTGCTAAAAATAACCCTGAGTTATTGGTGGCAGATTATCCGAAAGAGATGTTGGAAACAAGAACAGATGATGAATTAGTTACTGCAATAAAGGCTAAAGAAAATGACAAGTTGGAATATTTGGGAGCAATTATATATGGGAACACAAAAGAAGTAGATGAAATTACTGGTAAATTCCAGTTGTGGAGATTGGATTAAAATGGATTTAAAAAAACAAATACAAAATTATAAGCCCTATAATGAGCAAGAGAAAAATGACCAAGAAATGATGTTAACATACATAGAAATGTTTGCAGATGTGCTGACAAGAGAGAATAAAATGTGTCATTTTACAGCTTCTAATTGGATTGTGAATAAGAAGAAAACGAAGGTATTAATGGCACATCATAACATTTATCAATCTTGGGCATGGACTGGTGGTCATGCGGATGGCGATTGTGATTTGTTGCAAGTGGCCTTAAAAGAGGCCAAAGAAGAAACAGGTTTAAAGAATTTGAAAATTTTGCAAAATGACATTTATGGACTTCAAATTCTGACAGTGGATAGCCATGTGAAGAATGGAAAATTTGTGCCTGCGCATTTGCATTTGGATTGTTGTTTTTTGTTAGAAGCAGATGAAAAGGAGGCATTAACTATAAAAAAAGACGAAAACAGTGGCGTAAAATGGGTAAATATGAGTAAAGTTTTAGAAATGACAAGTGAAAAAAATATGAAGCCAGTTTATCAAAAATTGAATGAAAAATTAAAATAAGCAAAAGCCCCGTAGCAGGGGCTTTTGTGCTGTTATTTTTTGCTTTTAAAAAAACAGGCAAGTATAACAATAACTACAATTGTTATTGGAAATGCTAAAAATTCCATAAGTTTTACCTCCCATGCATAATTATATATATATTATATCATATTTTGGCAAAAATTGCAAGTCAGGGATTTGGAATAAAAGTGATTGTCGAGAAATGTCGATTTTTTAGAAGTAGAAAAGAAAAATAAAGCTTGCAATTAGAATATATTTGTGTTAAAATAATTTCAATTTAATAAGGAAGGTGGTGAGAATAAGGAAGAATTAAAAAGGGAAATAAAGCAACTTGAAAGAACCATATTGGACAAGCAATTTTTATTTGAAACAGAGTATGGCAAAAAGATTGACATGATGTATGATGCAGTTCTTTTGGAATTAGACAAAAATAAAGAAAAATCTGAGAAGATACATAAGTTGGATGCACGAATGGAAAGAAGTGAAATCAAGATTTTTAATCATGAAAAAAGAATTTCGAGCTTAGAAAGAAGTTAAAATTCTAAAACAGTAAAATTCATAAAAAATAGAGGGTATATTTATTATTTTTAAGCAAAAAGTAATAAATATGTTCTCTATTTTTAATTTTGATAAAAAGGTATAATTCGCGAAAATTTGCACATATTAAATATTGTTTATAGAATTAGGAAGTGAGGAATGAAAATGAGAGTAAAAGAATGTATGTGTAAAAAAGTAGTGAGGGCTACTTCTGATACGAATTTGCAAGAAATTGCAAAATTGATGGAGCAAAATAATGTTGGTTGTGTTCCGATTTGCAATCAAGAAAATCATGTGATTGGATTTGTAACAGATAGGGACATTATTACAAGATGTATCGCGAATAACAAAAATTGTAACCAAACAAAAGCATCTGATATTATGACAACAAAAGTGATTAAAACAACACCAGATACAGAATTGGAGGATGCGACACAAACGATGTCTCAGAATCAAATTAGAAGATTGCCAGTAATTGAAAACAATCAAATTGTTGGCATGCTGACAATTGGCGATTTAGCGCAAAATCAAAAAGTACAACCACAAGAAGTGGGAGATACGATGGAATGCATTTGTAGTCAGCAAAATCAGTAAAGTCAGAAAGGGGCTGTTAAAATTGGAAGGTATGACAATTGTAAAAAAAGTTGGTTTGTTAGTAGTAATCATTTTAGTTTTAATTTTGGCAAGTAAACTTTTTATGTTTTACATTCCTTTTTTAATTGCCTATGTGATTTCACTTTTAGTAGAACCAGTCATAAAATGGCTTCATAAAAAAACGGATTTTAGTAGAAAAACCAGTAGTGTACTGGTGCTTGTTACAGTTTTTTTGATACTTTTGGGATTGATTGCTTGGGGAACTTTTGCCTTGATTTCCGAGAGTACTAATTTGCTTAGTGCCTTGAATACATATTTGGAAAAGGCAATTGAGTGGGTAAATTCGATAATCAAAAGTATGAATATGGATAAAATTTCTTTATCAGACGATGTTAGGCAAATTATCCAAAAATCTTCGGAAGATGTGCTTAGCAAAATGGGCGAATTTCTGAAAAATATGTTAACCAATTTTTTAGAAAATCTAAAATCAATTCCCACAATTTTGATTTATATAGTTATTACGATTTTAGGTACGTATTTTATTACTTCTGACAAAATCTATATTTGGGACAGAATGGAGCATCATGTGCCAAAGAAAATTTTAGGAAAAGTTTCGACAACAGTAGAAAAAATCACAAAGTCGCTAGGTGACTACTTGAAAGCGGAAATTATACTCATTGGCATTTCATTTGTGATTGTTTTGATGGGGCTCAATATTTTTTATTTAATGGGTATGAATGTTGGGTATCCGCTTTTGATGGCACTTTTTATTGGGTTTGTGGATGCTCTGCCAATTTTGGGTTCTGGAACTGTGATGATACCATGGTGCATTGTTTTGTTTTTAAATCAGGAATATACAGTTGGTTTTTCGATTTTGGGATTATACATTTTTACATCTGTTGTCAGGCAATTTTTGGAACCAAAAATTATTAGTAGCAAAATTGGAATTCATCCACTGTTTACCTTGATTGCGATGTACACAGGTTTTAAAATAATGGGCGTTATGGGAATGTTAATCGGACCAATTGTGCTGATTATTCTAAAAAATATTTTTGAAAACACAATTGATAAGGGAATTGTAAAATCGATATTAGAAGAGTAAAAAAGCAGCCGCAATTAATTTGAGGGATTAATTGTGGCTGTAGTATTGGCATAAAAATTTTATGCGGCTACCTAGATAAAAACTACAAAAGTATCGACAAGTGTTGTAAAAAGTGGTATAATCGGTGCAAAAGAAGGAATAAATTTGGAATATGAAGATGTAACAGATCAATATATTAATAAAAAGAAATATCAATTAAAGAAACAAAAATATTTTATAGCTGAAGACGGTACCAAATATATTGTTAATGGGAAACATATAATATTACAACCAACAGAAAGAGAAATAGAAGTAGCAAAATTATTGGGACAAGCAATTGGAGGTAAGATTAGTATTATACCGAGAATAAATAAGCCGTTTGGAATAAAAACTCCAGATTATATTATTAATGGAGAAAAATTTGATTTAAAAGAAATAACTGGTGGTGGTAAATATACAATACAAGGCAATTTAAAAGGTAAGGAAAAGCAGTCAAATAATTTTGCAGTAGATGTAACAAATGCAAAATTTAGTGTTGAAGAAGTGTATAGACAAATAAAAAATATATATAATTCAAAACATTATCTATGGTTAAATAAGATAATGCTAATACAGAATAATAATATCATAAAAGTATATAAGAGAAAATGAGTGAAGGTCAACTGCGAACCTTGAGGTTCTCAATCGACCTTCTAATAATATATTATTAATTTAATTATACTATAAATTAAGTTAATAATCAATAGTTTATGCAAAAAAAGATAAAATATTATAATAAATAATAACAACTTCTAAAAGTTTCTTTCAAAAACACTTGAAAATTTAATTGATAACGTATATAATAGAAAAAAATAAAACAAACGAAGAAATAGTAGGAGGAGAAAATGGCTACAAGAGATAAAAGTTTTTGGATTTTGCTCATTTTTATTTTGTCAGGATTGGTAATTGGTGGGCTATTAGGCGATTTAGCATCTAAAGTAGATTGGCTTTGGTGGCTTGGGTTTGGACAGAATTTTGGGCTAGAAAGTCCCCTTGTTTTAGATTTGAGCATTTTAAAAATTACATTTGGGTTTATGGTAAAAATTAATATTGCAAGTATTATTGGAATTGCCATTGCGCTCTTTATGTATCGTAAAATGTAAATTGGAAAAGTAGAGGTTGGTATGTTAGAAGTTTTAGAAGAGGCTGTGCTAGATAGTATCAAGTTAATACCGTTCTTATTTGTGACTTATTGGCTGATGGAATATTTGGAACATAAAATGTCAGATAGACATAAAGAGCATATGAAACAGTCAGGAAAATGGGGACCAGTTATTGGAAGTGTTTTGGGTGCTTTTCCACAATGCGGTTTTTCTGTTTCAGCCACGAATTTGTATTGTGGACGTGTCATTACGCTTGGCACTTTAATGGCAGTTTATTTATCAACTTCAGATGAAATGATACCCGTTTTCTTGTCAGAAGCAGTTTCGGTGTCAGTGATTTTGAAAGTGCTTTTCCTTAAAGTAGTCATTGGAATGATAGCAGGAATTATGATTGATTTGATTTGGCGCAAAGGAACGCAAATGCAAAACGAGATTTCACATTTGTGTGAGCAGGCACATTGTCATTGCGAAGAGGGAATTTTGAAATCTGTGCTAAAACATACCATCCATATTACACTTTTTATTTTTGTGATGAATTTGATTTTAAATAGTATCATTCATTTTGTGGGAGAAGAAGCCATTATAGGCTTGCTAAAAAATAGAACGATTTTAGGACCGATTTTAGCGGGATTGATTGGGCTTATTCCAAATTGCGCAGCTTCTGTTATGATTGCTAAATTATGCATTGATGAGGTGATTTCAGCAGGGACGATGATAGCAGGACTTCTTGTGGGAGCGGGTGTTGGCTTAATTGTTCTTGTCAAAGAAAATCAGAATGCAAAAGAAAATTTGAAAATAGTTTCCATATTATATTTGATTGGAGTTTTATGTGGAATTCTATTAGAAGCCGTAGGATTTGTTTTATAAAAGGAGAGGAAGCGTGAAAAAAACAAAGCGAAAAATATTTGAAACTTCTATGAAATTGTTTTCTGAAAAGGGTTATGAAGCAACCAGTATCGAAGAAATTACAGCAACGGTTGGTGTGGCGAAAGGAACTTTATATTATCATTTTTCGAGCAAAGAAGAGATTTTTAATTTTTTGGTAGAAGAAGGCATGAAACTTTTGAAAATGAGCATTGAAATCAAAACTTCTAAATGTGCTACCACAATTGATAAGTTAAAAGCGATTGTGCTGATTCAGCTAAAAGGAATTAAAAAATATGAAAATGTTTTAACGATTGTTATGAGCCAAGTTTGGGGAAATGAGAAGCGAAATGTGCTTTGTAAAGAAAAAGTTATGGAGTACATAAAAGTGATTGAAAATATTTTAGAAGAGCGGCATGCAAAATGGAGACATCAAAAAAGGAAATGCGGAGCTATTGGCTTGTGAAATTTTTTCGTTGACGTGTTCGACCTTAATTTATAAAAGAAAAGTTGGCGATTTTGAGGTGGATACGCTGTATCAAGAATATGAGAGAAATTTGCTTGACAAATTAAGATAAGGGAGAGAAAAATGGGAACAAAGATTTATAAAGGTTGTAAGAGATTGTACCAAGTTGAAAAAATCAATAATTTAAAAGAGTTATTGCAACAAACCGAAGAAAAGTATCAAAATAATGTAGCTTTCAAATTTAAAACAGAAAAGGCAGGAGAATTTCGCACGAAAACTTATGGTGAATATATCGAAGAAATTAACTGTTTAGGTACAGCGCTACTAAGTTTAGGATTAAAAGATAAACGCATTGCGGTAATTTCAGAAAATCGTTATGAATGGACACTAACGTATTTTGCAACAGTGAATGGAACAGGTGTGATTGTGCCATTAGACCGTTCACTTCCTGAAATAGAAATTATAAATTTGATAGAAGGTTCTAAGGCGGAAGTGATTTTTTATTCGAGCAAATATGATGCCGTTATGGAAAAAGTAAGAAAAGAGAAAATCGGTGAAATCAAGTTTTTTATTTCCATGGATACTGAAAAAAGCACAGACGAAGTTTATTCACAAAAGGAGTTAATTGGTATTGGGCGTGATTTAATTCGCAATGGTGCTAGAACTTTTATCGAAGCGCCAATTGACAATGAGAAAATGGCGATTATGCTATTCACATCAGGAACGACTTCTAAAAGCAAAGCCGTTTCCTTATCACATAAAAATATTGTGACAAATGTGTACGATATTGCCTCTGTTTTTGATGTGAGTGAAAACGATACATTGTTGTCTTTTTTGCCACTTCATCATACCTATGAATGTACAGTTGGTTTTTTGTATCCAGTTTTTATGGGGGCTACGATTACTTATTGCGAAGGAATTAGACATATTGCAGATAACATTCGAGAATATCAAGTAAGTGTTATGATTTCTGTGCCAGTGCTTTTTGAAAGTCTGTATAAAACGGTTATGAAAACTGTTGAAAAACAAGGCAAAATGAAAAAATTGCAGATGGGCTTGAAAATTAGCAATTTCTTGCGAAAAATTGGAATCGATAAAAGAAGAAGTATTTTCAAAGATATTCATAGTTCGCTTGGCGGAAAGTTAAGATTGTTTGTGGCAGGTGCTGCAGCTTTTGATCCAAAAATGGAAAAAGGCTTAAATGATTTGGGAATTGATACCTATCAAGAGATCGGAAGAGCACACGTCTGAACT
>CAMSEX010000064.1 GCA_947057875.1 uncultured Clostridium sp. | reverse complement strand
ATGACGAGAGGTGACTGGAGTTCAGACGTGTGCTCTTCCGATCTCATTATTATACTACTTTTTTACAAAAACGTCAATTTTTATTTTAAAGTTCCTGCAATATTTTCACAAATCCTAATGTATAAGTCTTTACGCTCAGTAGATAACGTATCCAATATTTCAGAAAAAGCATTATCCGCATTTTTATCATTAATTCCTTTTACCAAAGTATCTAAATTCAAATCTAATACTGTAGCCAGATTTACTAAAACTTCCACACTACAAACACTTGTCCCACGTTCAATTTCTCCCATATGAGATGGACTAATATCAATCATTTCAGCCACTTTTTCTTGTGTTAACTTTAGTTCATTTCTCTTGTCACGAATGCGTTTTCCCATTGCCTTAAAATCAATCTCATACATACGTTAATCCTCCCTATGTACATTCTACAATGTTATTCCGCATTAATTAAGCATCCATAGCAGTTAGATGTAGTGTGTAGCCGTTGTATGTATGATTATTTCTTTATTCTTCTAATCTTTTTTTGATTTCTTCATTTTCTTTTAAGTCCTCTCCCAAAAATTGATAACAACTCTTATCTTGTGAAATCGCCACAAGACCAACCTCCAAATCATTTTTCAACTCTTGACTAGCATATTTGATAATAATTCCCTTATTTTTGACAGCTTCTAATACAATTTCTTTATCAGCTCGCATTTTTTTTGTAGCAAAATATAGGATTTGACCTGTTTGCTTTAAACCTGCCATCAAAAGTTCTCTATCTGTTAATAAATTTTCTTTGGCATAACAATAAGTCCAACCTACCTTACTAACAGAAGCATACACTACCTCTCGATTCGCTTTTAACACATCACTTGCAAACTCCAGTGCTTCTGGATTACTCTGGATTGCCTTTAGCACCACTTCTTTATCATTCCTTAATTCATCTGAGACAAACTCCAGCAAATCCCCTTTTTGTACTACATATTTTAGCACATATTCCTTATCTTTTGCATGTTTTTCAATCTCTATAACATCTTGTTCTTTCGGCACGTATTTTCACCTCTATTTTTTCAAATATTCTTCAATTTCTTCAGCAATATCACTCGATACTTTATTCGATTCATTATTGAGTTTAACAGTATATAAAATATCCTTATTTTTATAAAATTCGATTAAATTTTCTGAAATATTATGATAATTTTCTAATCTTTTTCGCACTGTTTGCTCATTATCATCTTCTCGAATCATTAATCTCGTCCCACAATTATCACAAATATTTTCCACTTTTGGTTTACGGAAATCCAAATTATAAATTTCTCTACAATCTGGATTTGGACAAGTCCTTCTTTTGCTAATTCTGTCTACAATTTCGTCATCTGACAAACTTAAATTAACAGCCACTTTAACTTTTCTTCCTTGCGATTTTAACAAATTATCCAAACTTTCAGCTTGCACAACCGTACGTGGATATCCATCCAAAATACATCCACTTTGTGTATCTGGCTCTGACAATCTTTTCTCTAATAATTGAATCGTAAGTTCGTCTGGAACAAGCTTTCCTTCTTGAATATACGCCTTCACTTGTTCTCCAATTTCATCTGCATCATTTATATAACTTCTAAAAATTTCTCCACTCGAAATATGTGGTATTTGCAATTTTTGTGCCAATAAATTTCCAACTGTTCCTTTTCCTGTGCCTGGTGCACCTAACATAATAACAATCATAAACAATACTCCTTTTTTATTATTGATTATTTTAGTTATATCATACATTTTTTATTTTGCCAATATTATTTTTCAATGATTATTATATTGATTTTTCTATCAATTTATATTATAATTTTAGGAAAAAAGAAAAAGGATTATAATATGGATTTATTACAAGAAACTAAATTTATGATGAAAAAATATCATATTACTGCTAATAAAAATTTTGGACAAAATTTTTTGATTGACGAAACTATTGTCAATTCAATTATACAAACAGCTAATATTTCAAAAGAAGATTTCATCCTCGAAATTGGTCCAGGTCTTGGTACTCTAACTTCCAAACTTTTGGAAAAAGCAGGTAAAGTAATCTGTATTGAACTTGATAAAAAAATGTTAGATATTCTGCAAGACCGATTTTCACTATATGATAATTTTGAACTAATTAATGAAGATGTCTTAAAGATTGATTTAACAAATTTAATTGAGCTAAATTTACAAAATTTTAAACACGCAAAAGTGGTTGCTAACTTGCCCTATTATATTACCACTCCTATTATTATGAAATTATTAGAAAGTAAACTAAACTTAACATCCATTACAGTAATGGTTCAAAAAGAAGTAGCAGAAAGACTTACCGAAATTCCTGGTAGTAAAAATTCTGGTGCCATTACTTATAGTATCCATTATTACACCAATCCTAAATTAGTTATCAATGTCCCAAATACTTCTTTTTTACCAAGTCCCAAAGTCGACTCTAGTGTCATCCACTTAGAATTACTAAAGCAGCCAAAAGTAACACCTCTTAACATAGATTTATTTTTTAAAATAATTAAATCAGCTTTTTTACAAAAACGAAAAACACTCATTAATGCACTTCTAAATAACCACTTTGGTACACGCGAATATTTAGAAAACATGCTAACTTCACTCAATATTGATTTAAAAATTCGTGGCGAAAAATTGACATTAGAACAATTTCAAGAAATTTCTGATTACCTCGAAAAAAATTAATAAAAACTATAATAACAAAAGGGTTCTTGCTGGAACTCAAGAACCCTTTCGGGACTAGATTTGTTTTACTTTCATGCAGCCATTTTTCTGTTTAAAAAATTTATTGCATTTTTAAATAATACTTCTGCGTCTGATTTTAAGATATAGTCATCTTTTGTCTGTAACCATTCCCAAATATGATCTGTAGTCCAAAAAACTCCTATTCCCAGATGCTTTTCAGTAATCCAGTCATATTTGTTTTTTGAAATTTCATGTTTTCTGCAAATTGGTTCAAATATCAATTTCAAAAAACATTCTTTTTCCACTCTCCATCCCATATCTGGAATATGAGCAAAGTGTAGAATTGGAGACATTGGCACTTCGCCAAATTCCTCCCTTGTTTTACAAAGAATTTCTATTTCTTCAAACATTTCCAAAAATTCTTTGTATAGCAAATATTTCAATTATTTCCCTCCTTTCGGAAAGGAAGCATGTTCCAGAAAGCTCCCTAGTTGATACTTTTATTATACCATATTTACATAAATTTGTCAATAGGATGAAAATCTACCTTTACTCTATAAAAAGTAAATTTTTAGCACAAAAATAAGCTTTCCTGCTGGAACTCAAGAAAGCTTTTCTATTTATTTCTGTTTGCTCAAATACTCGCAAGTATTATCAACGATTATTTGAGTTTCCTCTTTTGTAATGTAACTTCCTCGCTTTATCCAAGAAGTCACATCATCCGTTACTCCATCCAAAATCCCATTTTTTTGGAGCAAAATTCGGATATTGGAAGAATATAACATACCTTCCCCTTCATGAAGCTCACAGATAGGTAAACATACTACTGCAATTACAACAGCAATAACCTCCTTCTTCTTCACTTTTCCATCCTCCTCTTCCAGCCGAAAAGGTTTCATCTGAGGACATTTTTCATAAAGTGGAGCTAAAATCTTAACAGCCTCTTCATGAGTTAAATAATTTTTCAACTTTTTCCCTCCCTTCGGAAAGGAAGCATGTTCCAGAATGCCCCCTAGTTGATATTTTTATTATATCATATTTACATAACTATGTCAATTCAAAAATCTTAGAGATATTTTAAATTTTTTAACCCTACAAACTACAAGTGTTTATAGAGTTTTAGCTAATCATCTATACAATTCTCGTCTTTTACATAATATTTGCTACCCAACATCTCATCTGGCAAATATTGCTGCTCACACCAATGCCCCGGAAAATCATGCGGATACTTATATCCTTCCCCATAGCCAAATTGCTGCATCCCGCTCGCCGCAGCATTTCGTATGTGCATCGGAATTCTACCTGTGTCTTTGTTTTGCACATCCTCCAAAGCTCGATTAATACCCAAATACGTCGCATTTGATTTTTTTGAAATCGAAACATACGTTGCTGCTTCTGCCAAAATTAACTTCGCCTCTGGCATCCCAACCATTCTGACAGCTTCCATCGCAGAAGTTGCCACCACCAATGCATTTGGATTTGCCATTCCAACATCTTCCGCACTACAAATTACAATTCTCCTTGCCAAAAAAACGGGGTCTTCTCCTGCATTTAAAGCACGTGCTAAATAAAAAATGGCCGCATCTGGGTCACTTCCGCGCATCGATTTTATCATAGCACTAACATTATCATAATGACTATCTCCTTTTTTATCAAACATCGCTTTTTTTGTATTCATACTTTGGCTAGCAATTTCTTCTGTAATCTCAATTTCTCCATGACTACTAACTTTGGTCGTAAGAACCGCAACTTCTAGCCCATTTAAAGCAGTTCTAACATCTCCATTTGAAATTTCTGCAATGGTATCAATGGTGTCATCTGAAATTTTAATGTTGTATCCGCCCAAGCCATCTTTTCTCGTCAGTGCATTTTTTAAAACCTGAATAATGTTCTCTTTTTTCAAAGGCTCCAACTTAATGACCATTGAACGCGAAATCAAAGCCTTATTGACTTCAAAATAAGGATTTTCAGTCGTTGCACCAATCAGAATAATCGTACCGTCCTCTACATAAGGAAGTAGCGCATCTTGCTGCAATTTATTAAAACGATGAATTTCATCAATAAACAAAATACATTTTCCACTTGGATTCAAAAGAGGATTATCTGCCTCTTCCACTGCATTTTTAATATCCGAAACACCAGATGTTACAGCATTGATTTTCATAAATTTATATTTAGTTGTTTCACTAATGACTTTAGCAAGTGAAGTTTTTCCACAACCTGGTGGTCCCCATAAAATAATACTTGACAATCTGTCAGCTTGAATGGTTCGATAAAGCAATTTATCCTCTCCTACAATGTGTTCTTGTCCCACAAATTCCTCCAACGTTTTAGGGCGCATACGATACGCTAATGGCTCTTTTAAATCCATATGTTCCTCCTCTATTTTGACAAAACTTTTAATCCATTTCGGATGATATCTTCAATTGTCATTGACTGATAATCAAACTTTTGCATAGCCTTCTCAATTTCTTTTTTATGGTAACCTAAAATCTGCAAGGCTGCAATTGCCTCTTCCAAACTATCATTCACTTCTATAATACTTTCTACCTCTTCTGCTTCTGTTATTTCTTGCTCTGTTTTCAACTTATCTTTTAGTTCCAATACAATACGCTGTGCTGATTTTTTCCCAATTCCTGGAACTTTCGTCAGCCTTGTAATGTCACTTTTAACAATGCACATAATAAATTCTGATGGCACTATATTAGAAAGCATAGCAATTGCCGATTTTGCCCCAACTCCACTGACTGAAATTAGCAATTCAAATAATTTTAATTCCTCTCCCGTCAAAAAACCATACAAACTAATATCATCTTCTCTGACATGATAATGTGTATATATTTTTACGTTGTTACCAATTTCACCAATTTTCAAAATCGCATTTTTAGACATAAAAATTTTATAACCAATTCCTGCCGTCTCAACGACTACATAATTGTTCATTTTTTCCTCTAAAATCCCTTTTACATATGCAAACATATTTTCTCCTTTCTTTCTCGTTATTTTATCACAAAATAAAAAAAAAGCAAGCCTTTTTTTGAAATAAATGCATAAAAAAGTCTAGGTCATGCGACCTAGATTTTCTGGTACCGTATTTCAAAGACTTTGACTGTCACATCTCCGCCTTTGGAAATAACACGAAACATGATAGGATTTTCCAACGTATTTTCAAATCGAAAATCAATTTTGGATCCGAACGAAACTGTCGCCTCTCGGTCTCCCAACTCCTCATGAATATAAGCTGGTGGTTTCTTCTTTGAGGTTGAATGTTTTCGCGCATGTGTAGCTATTCCCGCTTCCTGCACAGCTGAATTTATTGCTGCAGATACCTGACACACACCTCCACCAAGATCTTGCACAGCTTTGCCATACTTAATCACAGTAGCATTCAAATATCCTTTTTCTTGAGTAGTATCTCCCACAACTTCAAGCCAGCTAAATTTTTCTCCTGGATTAAGAAGATATCCACTGCCATTCACACCATTAATGATTTCTGCTGCCAATCTCATATTTTCATTCCGATCCTCTTGAGAACTTGGATTATAAATTGTATGCTCCGCCAGCAAAACTTTTTCTCTTTTGAGATTGACTTTCTTTTTCTTTGCTGCACTCTTTTTTGGCTTTACTGGCTCTATCGGCTTGTTTTCTACTACATGGACTTCCCGCGTGTAGCCAAGATTACTTCTCAGAAAGAAAAAGACCACAGCAAATAAGAGGCAAACAATCACAATTTTTTTCAGCCTTTTCTTAGGCTTCTTAAATCCTTGTTTCTCTTGCCGCCTTCTGCATTTTTCCTTCTGTTTCATCTCTCGCTTCCATTCTTTCCTCGTCCGCATATTACAATACCTCCCTAAATTTTTTGTTAACTATATTATACCATGTTTTAAATTTTCTGTCAACTTGACTGTATGGTCAGTTTCGGCGTTTTACTGTATCATTTTTTCAAATTCTGGCTCAAATTGGTTTAAAAATTCTACTATAATTTCTTCTCTATCAAAATTCTTACCAAATTCAATTTTTAGGGAAGTTGCCATTCCGATCAAATCCTTTGGAAAATCCTCTTGATTGACATTTAGCCCAATACCTATATAAATCTTTTGCACTTTTTCGGCTTTGCTCACACTTTCTGTCAAAATTCCGCCTACTTTCTTACCACGATAATAAATATCATTTAGATCGGAAGAGCACGTCTGAACTCCAGTCACCTCTCGTCATCTCGTATGCC
>CAMSEX010000063.1 GCA_947057875.1 uncultured Clostridium sp. | reverse complement strand
AACCCTACACTCTTTCCCTACACCACCCTCTTCCTATATGTTTAACATCTGATATATTAAATAGTAATGCTAAACGACTCTCTTCCAAAAAACTCACACCTCCCATTTACTTATTTCCGTAAGGTTTCTCTTAACTTCTGTATTTATTATAACATACTTTTTTTTATTTTTCAAGCCCTTTGGCAAAATTTACATAATTTTTTTATTTAAAACATAAAATTACATTTTTTTCGGCATTTTAATCCCTAACAGTTGACAACCAATTTTTAGCACAAGCCCTACTATTTTATTCAAATACAAACGACTATTCGTTAATTTCTTATCCTCTGTGATAATTTTATTCTCATTATAAAAATTGCTATAACTTTGGCTTAAAATAATTAAATATCTTGCCAAAATCGAAGGTTCATTTTTTTGCACAACAGCTTGCAAAATTTCTCCAAATTCATATAGTTTTGCAATCACATTTAAACTTTGTACATCTGTCAATAGTGTAAAATCCACATCTTTCAAATTTGGCTCATAGCCAGCTTTTTCCAGCACACTATTCGTACGCACATAAACATATTGAATATAAGGTCCTGTTTCGCCATTAAAGTTAAGAACTGTATCCCAATCAAAAATCTGGTCTTTAATAATGTTGTTACATAAATTATTGAAAATCACAGCACCAATTCCAATTTTTTCTGCTTCTTCTTTTTTGTTTGGCATATCTGGACTTTTTTCATTCATAATCGTTTCAACTCTTGCAATGGCTTCCTTCAGCAAATCATCCACTTTAATTGCTGTGCCTTCACGAGTTGACATCTTGCCAGTCGCTAATCTTGTCATACCATAACGTACATGCTCTAAACCATTTACACATTTTTCGGGAATTCCCAAATATTTTGCGACTTCAAAAATTTGCTTAAAGTGCAAATTTTGCTCATATGCCACCACATACAAACATTTGTCAAAATCATAGGTTTGTGCTCGATACAAAATTGCTGCCAAATCTCTTGTTGCATAAATCGTAGTACCATCTGCTTTGCGAACCATGCAAACTCCAAGTCCTTTATCTTCTAAATCAACAATTTTCGCTCCTTCAGATTCTGTTAAAACTCCTACTTTCTCTAACCTTGCTTCCATTTCAGGAATTTTATCAATATAAAAAGATTCGCCATTCCAAGAATCAAATTTGACATCTAACAAATCATAAATTTTTTGAAATTCCTTCAAACTCAAATCACGAAATCTTGTCCACAAATCCATATAATAGGAATCCCCATTTTCTAGTTTCTCAAAATTTTCACGACAAATTTCCAAAACGTTTTCATCCTCTTTGCATAAATCACTAATTCTAACATATATTTGCGTCAAATCTTCAATTGGATTTTCTGCAAAATCGTATTCTTCGCCCCATCTTTTATAGCCTTCAATTAATTTGGCAAACTGCGTACCATAATCGCCCAAATGATTAATGCCTGTTACATGGTAACCCAAAAATTGATAAATTTTATACAAACTACTCCCAATAATTGTATTTCGTAAATGCCCAATATGGAAAGGTTTCGCAATATTCGGAGAAGAATATTCCACAATAATATTTTTGCCATTTCCAATTTCAGAAGAACCATAATTTTCTTGTTTTTCGTCAATTTCCGTTAAGACAGATTGGACAAGTAACAAAGAATTTACTTTGAAGTTCAAATAGCCACCTTCGATTTCCACACTTGCAATTTCGTCTCCTACCTCAATTTTTTCTTTTAAATCACTCGCAATTTCTGGTGGTGATTTTCTTAAAGTTTTGGCAAGCTTAAAACAAGGAAAAGCATAATCTCCCATTTCTGGATTGGGTGGCACTTCCACATACTCTTCTAATTCTTTTTCACTTAAATCAACCACTTTTGCAATTTTTTTTGCTATGATTTGTTTGAAGTTTATCATAAACTTGTTTCACTCCTTTATATTTTTTATGAATTCTTTTTCCTATATTGATTGTCATAAATGCTACAAATACGCCACATATAACACCAAATGTATCTAATTTTACATCAAAAAAACTTGGCCCTCGGCTCACTGAATACAATTGATGAAACTCATCAAAACAAGCAATTAACATACCCCAAAATATGGAAAAAAGGATTTTATTTCTCAATTTTAAATAGCATTCTGAAATTAAATAAATTACAAAACCACCAATTGCAAATAAAGCAAAATGTGCTGATTTTCGGACATATAATTCCCAATTATCCACTTGCGTATTGGTTACTGGATAACCTTTTACAGTTTCTAACAGACTTCTTGTAACTTTATCACTCACTTTGCTTGACTCACGTCCTGTTTGATTTGAAAATAAAAAAATTGTCATAAACCATAAGATAAAAATTATCCCTAAAAATCCTTTGATTGTCTTGCTTTTTTTTATTTTTAAACGCCTTCCTTTCGCTTCGCTAGTATCTTCTTCATCAGTATGTACACAAACATTAAAGTGCAAATTCCAAGAGCTACACCAACCGAATCAATTAAAACATCTGTCACTTTTCCTGCTCTTCCGTCAATAAACAATTGATGTACTTCATCTATTATAGCATATTCTATTCCAATAAGAAAAGAATACAACATTCTTTTTTTATCTGAAATTTGAAAGGTAAGTGCCATTCCCAAAAATAGCATTCCGCCTAATGCATATTCTGATAAATGCGCCAATTTTCGGATATAAGGTTCTATGAGGTCAATTTGTTCTTCCGTTTTGACTATTTTTCTCGCAATTTCTCGACTCAAATTACTAGACTGTTCTCCATTTTGGTTAGAAAAGCCAAATACTGCTAGCATCCACAAAATAATCAATAGCAAAATCATAATTCGTAAAATTGTCTTTTTTTTCATATTTAGCCCTCCTTTTTAGTTTTAGTATTTTTTGATTAATTTTAAATATTTATGAATTTTTCCGTTCTCCCCATTCTAAAAATTATTCCAAAATCAAAGATTTTGATAATTTTTGAACGGTCCCCACAAGCCACTTCAAAATTAATAAATATTTAAATTAATTTTTTATTGTCTTACTAAATCGCTGTGGATGATGTGGAAATTTTGTGTATAAAATGTGAATAATGTGGAAAAGTTTCTATCTTAGCTCCATAGATAACTCAATCATTTTTTCCATATTATCATCTTCAGCAGCTTTATTTTTTGTAGTCTTACCACATCTCTTGCATTTAAAAAGAATGACATATCCTTTTTTAGAGCCAATCTCTAAACCAACTGGTTCTAGCAGTCCGTGACAGTCTTCACTTCTATCTCCGGGACTTATGTCCACATGTTTAGAATACAAACAATACGGACAATGATTTCTGCAAGAATAACCAAGTTTTGAGACTTGCTTGCCACAATTTTCACATATAAATTCTTCATCAATCACAGTAAAGACACGTTTATTCATAAATACTACCTCCAATAAATTCACGTAGTAATGAATTATTGGGAATTAAATCAATATTTGGGACTGACTCAAAATATTGTAGCATTTCGATTAGCCTTTTTGCTTCTGCATATTCTGGATGGGAATTGTCAATTTCCTGCAAAAGCGGAATCACAAAATCTTTTAAAACCGCCAACTCATAAATAATAGACGAATTAAACATACAATCTGCCTCTTCTTGATAAGGAAAAATATATTTTTGCTCGCCTCTGCCCACAGAGTTCCACATTTGCAAAGTATGCAGTGCTGAATAATTTCGAAATTTATAATCACGCGAAATTCTACGAATTAATCTTGTATCTGTTGTTGAAATACGGTTATAATAATCAATGTTAAGAACCGTTAAATCACTAATATAAACTTTGAATTTGTTTTCTTTTGGGATTTGATTAGTTAATTCATCATTTAAGCAATGAATTCCTTCAATAATTAATATTTCGTCTTCTTTTAATTTCAGTTTATTTCCTAAATATTGTTTATGTCCTGTTTTAAAATCAAATGTGGGAAGTTCGACTTCTTTGCCCATAAGCAAACTTAAAAGTTGCTCATTTAATAATTCCACATCAATGGCTTCTAAACATTCAAAATCATAATTTCCGTTTTCATCAACTGGATTTTGTTCACGTTCTACAAAATAATTATCAACTGAAATGGTAACTGGTTTGATGCCTTGTACACGAAGTGCCATACCAAGTTTGCCTGCAAATGTTGTTTTCCCAGATGAAGTAGGACCTGCAATCAGTACCATTCTAATGTTTTGTCTTTCTTTTATTTTACTTGCAATTTCAGCAATTTTCTTTTCATGAATGGCTTCAGAAAATAGAATTAAATCTTTGATTTTGCCTTCCTGAATTTTTTTATTTAAACGATAAACGGTGTTAATTTCCATTAATTTATATAAATCGTCATATTCCTTCATCGCTGAAATTAATTTCAAAGATTCTTTATTTCTGTTCACTACTTCTGATGAATTGAGAGCTGGATATTCTAGCAAAAATCCATTTCTAAATTTCGTCAAATCAAATGCTTTGGCAAAACCTGTTGAAATTGGCATTGTACCATAAAAATAGTTATAATAATCTTCACAAAAATATAACGATATTTTTTCTTTAACGCTATCTGTTTGAAGTCTTCCTCGAACCGTTTCTTCTTTGGCATAAAATGCCTTTGCCTCTTCTTTTGTCATTTCTATTCTACGAATTGGCAAATCTTTATCTATCATTTCTTGCATTTTACGTTTGACATTGTCAATCATTTCTTCCGTTAATTCGATGTTTTCCGTTTGGCAAAACATACTATTAGATAATTGATAATTAATCGTTAAATGGCACTCTGGATATAATTCATCAATGGTTTTACTCATTAAATAAAGTAAGCCTCTAATATAGATAATCCTGCCATCTTTTTCTTGCCTTCTAATTAAACTAATTTTTCCGTCTTCCATAATTGGTTGATTTAAAGAAGCAATCCAATTATTGTACCTTGCAGCAATTATTTCATTGGTATTGATTTGTTTGTCAAAAGCTTCTTTAATCGTCATACCTTGTTCTATTTGATATTCTTGATTTTCAAAAATAATTTTCATCTGTACAAGTTCCTTTCTTAGTTTCCTAGTTGGAAATTAAAATAAAGCAATAATCCACCGTACAATAGCGCTGACAAATCCTATGATTTTTAAGCCTAATACTGCCTCATTTTCTTCTCCAAAACTAAAATACATTTTGACAATGGGGCGTGCATCATAAATTAATTTTACCCCAATTGTCACTAAAATTATTCCCATTGCTACTAAATATTTGTTCATTTTTACATCCTCTTTATTGGTTTAATGTAGATAATATTTTCTCAAATATTTCTGGATATTGTTTTTTCAAATTAATCGGTTTTAAATCTTTTCCTACCCAAGCATGAATGGTACTTCCCGTGTTGATTGGTTTCTCTATCCCATCTTTAAAAATTTGATAATGAAACACAATTCTAGCTGGTGTTAATTTTGCAATTTCCACCATAATTGTCAAAATATCTTCATATTCTGCTGGAACATTATATTTGCAATTCAGTTCAACTAAAGGAAGCATGACACCATTTCTTTCTAAAGTCGAATAATTCATACCAATTTTTTTGATGGCTTCTGTTCTTGCTGCTTCATACCATATTGGATAAACCGAATGGTGAACAATTCCCATTTGGTCAGTTTCTGCATAGCGTACCGTAATCTGCGTTTTTGTAATCATATTACTTTCCTCTTTTCACTTTATTTACCTTCTTTTCTAATCTTTGCCTTGCTTTTTCTTCCTTTTTTTGTTCCTTTTCCATTTCTCTTGTTAATTTTTGTTGTAGCTTCATTAGTTTTTTCGATTTTTTCAATAACTGTTCTTCTGCATTATTTTGTTCTATCACTTCTTCTTGAATATGTTCATTGGGGTCTATGTAACTACCTGCTGGCACTTCTGGAATTTCAAAAATAGATTCTTCCATTTCTTTTTCTTCTAGCATTATCTCTTGATTGGTCACATCCTCAACCGCTGTTATGGTGTTGACTGGTTCTTCTTTTATCTCTTCTAAATCATCTAGACTATCAATGTTTTGATATAAATCTATTTGCTCTTGTTCTTCTTTTTCGATATCTAAATCTTTTACCAATTCATGAATTTCTGGCTCAATTGGAATTTCTGGTATTTCCTCTTTTTCCATTTTCAAAGACACATCATATTCATACACAAAAACATCTTTGCATTTTGGCATATTTTCATCTTTTCCGAAATAACCATTTGTTCTGAATTTTGTTTTATTCACAAGCGAAAATTCCAATCTTCGATTGTCTACCAAAACCTTAGATGACAAATTCATACCAAGTGGTAACGTTTTATTTGTGTTATCATAAAACATGATATTCGTATAATACAAAAGCGGCATTTCTTCTTTGTAATTGAGGCAAATTAAATTATAGGCACCTTCGCCATCTTCTTTAAATTCACTTAGTTCATTTTCAATATCGATATTATAAATCTCAAATTCATTTTCTTCCATTTGGTTAGAAATAGGAACCAATTTATAAAGTGGCATATCAAATTTTGATGTCACTTTTGGCATTGCACCTTCTAGAAAATTGACAATGCTTTGCATTTTTTCTGTAAAATCAAACACATCAATTTTTCGGTTAATATTCATAATCTTGAATTTGCTTTTTTCAAATTCGCGGTGACTTCTACTTCCAATATATTTTAATTTATTATTATTTTCTTCAATATTACCAAAAATATCAAATGTCTCTGTATCAACAACAAGCCTGTCTTCATTGAATTCTTCCTTTAATTTGTCCAAAACCATTTCCAAATCATATTTGACGATTTTGTTAGAACGCACCATGTTGATATACCAAAGCAATTCTGTTTGCGCAATAAAAACGCTATCCGTCTCCTCATGCGACAATTTGGTACGTTGTATTTGGTCAACTTCTTCGCCCAATTTTTCAAAATCCATTTCAAAATCAAATGATTTTTTCACCTGATTTTTGTCTTTTTCTTGGTCGTCTTCTTCACCCATTTCA
>CAMSEX010000062.1 GCA_947057875.1 uncultured Clostridium sp. | reverse complement strand
TGACGAGAGGTGACTGGAGTTCAGACGTGTGCTCTTCCGATCTCCATTCCGGTACCAATTTCAAGAACACTTGCCTCTTTTTTCATAGGATACCAATTGATAATATTTTTTCGGATATTGGTTAAATGATAAAACACAGGCCATCTTAAATCATTTTTAAAAACCTCATCTATATTTTGTTCTGTAAAATTTTCTGTGTAATTTAAAATAATATCTTCAATGTCGCCATCACTGTATTTGTCTTCCCCTTTGTAAAAATCTAAATTAAATTTCATAAGAAATCCTTTCTTTGCTTAATTTTGAATCTTCTGATACGTTATTTTGCTTTCTAAGTCACAAAGCGCCACACATTCTCGATAGGCTAATACTTCTGTAAAAATAACATCATATTTTCTTTGATATACATCCAATTCTCCCATACTATTATATTTCGTACACCCTAAAGAAATCGTATATCTACCTGGTGCAATTGGAATAACTTGTTTAAATTCTACCAAAACATGATCACCTTTTTTATAATTCCCTGTTGCCATTTTATAAATCACTGTATTAGTTCCACAATATTCCATTCCCTTGATATCTTTAATTGTCATAGCAAAAATGGGATCTTCCATATCTTCATTCATTTTTATTTTCATTTTAATCGTAGTTTCCTCTTGATTATTAATGGCAACAGCATATTTTCCGTTTTTATCAAAAATACCATAATCATAAATATCGACTGCATTTGTCCCATAAACTAAAGGCTCACTATTGGTTTCAAAGTGATTTTTCCATACGTCAGAATCTACTTGAGACACTGAAATATTATCTTCTTCCTTAATCTCAGAATCAATATCCAAACCAACCATAATTTTTTTATATTTATCTACACCAGTTTTGACATCACCATCAAAAATTTTTCTGCCATTTTCAAGAATTATCGTCCTCGTACAATTCTTCAAAACATCAGAAATACCGTGTGTAACAAACAAAATAGTTTTTCCTTCTTTTTTAAATTGCTCAAACTTCTTAAAACATTTTAGCTGAAATGCCATATCACCAACAGACAAAACCTCATCAACAATTAAAACCTCTGGATCAACATGAATTGCACAAGCAAAAGCAAGCCTTGCAAACATACCAGAAGAATATGTTTTAACAGGCTGATACAAATGGTCACCAATATCAGCAAAGTCAATAATTGCTTGCTTTTTTGCTTCAATTTGCTCCAAAGTAAGTCCCATTACTTGCCCATGTTGGTAAATATTCTCTAGTCCTGTCAAGTCTGTATTAAATGCAGTTCCAAGCTCCAATAAAGAACTAATTTTTCCACTGACTTCAATATGACCAGAAGTCGGAATTACCACTCCAGTTATCATTTTTAATAAAGTTGATTTTCCAGCACCATTTTTCCCTAAAATTCCTAAAACTTCGCCTTTTTTTACCTCTAAATCTAAACCATCCATTGCTCGAAAAGTACCATGTTTATGTACTATATTAGGAAACATCGTCTCCAACAAACGATCTTTTTTTCGGGCAAACATTTTATATTCTTTTACCAAATTTATTATTTTTATCACTGTTTCGCTCATATTATTTCCTCTTCCATCCTTTCTTCATGCGAAATAATGGCAAAGCCAAAGCTGGCATATTCAATACCAAAAAATTCTGAAAAGCATAACTAAAATTCTCATATTGGTATAATTTCCAAAATAGTTTTCTATTTTTTATATCCCATTTTCTAATATTTTTTAAACTTTGAAAATATTCATAACACTTTTTATTGAGCAGTTCTATTCTTTCATCTTCAAAAACTTCGCTATTTTGTATGAATGTTTTAAAATGATCTTTCTTTACATCTATAAATAAATTTCTCATTTGGTTAAAATCACATATTTCATCTGACTTCTTTTGAGAACCAATTTGGTTTTTACCATGTTGCCTATATTTCACAAGTGGCTCGTCCACATAAGACATTTTTCCAAATTTGCTGACAACAAGAGCTGTCCAATAATCATGCAAAATATACTTTGATTTATGTGGCAAAGGCAAAATTTTATTCAAAAATTTTGATTTTACTAACATCGTGCTACCAGTCACAAAATTATTCAAATATAAACTATCAAAATTGTTATATTTTCTGACTTTTTTTTCAAATCCTTTTAACTTCCAATAAGACTTACAAATCATCTCTAAATCCTGACTTACCACTTCTAAATTACTATATACTAAATCACAATTTGTTTGCTTCATCTTTTGGAGCGATTTTTGAATTTTGTCTTTTTGCCAAACATCATCCTGATCAGAAAACATGAAACATTCACTTTCTACTCTTTTCATTAAAAACGCAAAATTCTGCATAACGCCTAAATTTTTCTCTTGCAAAAACACAACCACTCGCTTATCTTTTTCCACATATTCATTTAAAATTTCTCTTGTGCTATCTTGTGACATATCATCTGAAATTAATAATCGAAAATCGCCATAAGACTGCTCAAGAATACTGTCAATTTGTTCTCTTAAATATTTTTCTCCCTGATAAGTTGCCATTAAAATATCAATTCTCATTCTACTTTCTCAAAACCTCCAAAATATGCAATGTAACATTAAAGTACATCTGCAAAATCTTTTTTATTTCTTTTGAAAACAGAATTTCCCCACAAAAACATCAAAATCGTAATGCACCAAAAGATAATGCTATATAATCCAAAATGTTCTGTAATAATGGTCGAACTTGAAATAAATGCTTGTCTGAATCCTTCTACCAAATAAGTAAATGGAAACACCTTAAACAAAATACAAACAATTCCTTCTAGCATATCTAAATTCCAAATAATTGGCGTAAACCACATACATAGCTGAATAATAATAGTTAGTAATTGTGAAAAATCTGGTACAACTGTCGTTAATGCTGAAGTAAAACGGGTTAGAGCAACAATAAAACAAAACGCACAAAATAGAATATACATAATATTCAAAATATTTGGAAAATAGCCATACGCAACAGATACCATGGTCGCAATATAAATCAAAAACACCCCAATAAAACTAGATGACGTAATCGATATTACAGGGATAATATCCACTGGAAATACTACTTTTTTTACCAAATAACTATAATTTCTAATCGAACTGCTACTATTTAAAATAGCATCACTACAAAACATCCACATAGCCATACCTGGTAAAAACCAAACAACATATGGATATTTACCAGAACTTCCTGTTTTTAAAATATATTGAAAAACAATCACATAAGTGAGCATAAACACAAATGGTTGCGCAAATCCCCAAATCGTTCCTAAGCTAGTATTGGCAAAACGATTTTTAAAATCATTTCTACCTAATTGCATCGCTAGTTTTCTATTTTGATAAAGTGTCTTAAAAAAATCCATTTCTTATTCCTTTCATTTTTTGTATTATATCATGAATTCCTTCATAATTCAACAAACAACTATCAAATTTTCTATTTCATCAAATATTCTGGATGTGCTAAATACCAATCAATTGTCTTGACTATACCATCTTCAAATTTTGTTTTTGGAAGCCAACCTAATTGGTTATGAATTTTAGTAGGATCAATTGCATAACGATAATCATGTCCTTTTCTATCTTCTACAAAAGAAATTAAACTCTCTGGCTTGTCCAATCGCTTCAAAATTAATTTTACAATTTCAATATTGCGTTTTTCATTATGTCCACCAATATTGTATCTTTCGCCTTTTACACCTTCATGTAAAACTAAATCAATTGCTTCGCAATGATCCTCTACAAAAAGCCAATCACGAATATTCAATCCTTCGCCATAAACTGGCAATTTTTCGTCTTTTAAAGCTAAACTAATCATGTGTGGAATTAGCTTTTCATGATGTTGATATGGTCCATAATTGTTGGAACAATTTGTCACACAAACATTCATTTTAAAAGTTTCGCCATACGCCAAAGCAATCAAATCAGAAGATGCTTTTGATGCAGAATATGGACTATTTGGTTGAATGGGAGAGTTTTCTGTAAAAAAACCTTCTTCGCCAAGTGTTCCATACACTTCATCTGTGGAAACATGCACAAAGCGATTTTCACTTCCTTCACCCCAAAATTGTTTTGCTGCTTCTAATAAAGTATGTGTTCCTATGACATTAGTTTGAGTGAAAATAAATGGATTTTTGATACTGTTATCCACATGTGATTCAGCTGCAAAATGCACAACTGCATCAATATCATATTTTTGATATGTTTCCATAACAGTATCAAAATCACAGATATCGCCTTGTACAAATGTAATTTTATCTTTGATATTATTCAAATTCTCAATATTTCCTGCATAAGTTAATTTGTCAAAAATAACAAAGTTGTATTTCCCTTCATATTTTTTTACCATAAGTTCTGCAAAATTTGCTCCTATAAAACCGAGCAGCTCCTGTTATCATAATATTTTTCATAATTTTTTCTCCCTTCTCCATTTAAAATAATTGATTGATATCATATGAATATCCATCTTCATCAATTGCAACAACTGTTTGATAACCAGCTCCGCAATTCGTCTGTTGCAATAACAGATGCAAATGTTACTATATTTTTCAAATTATTTATCTTTCCTGAAGATTCATATTTCTTGTTTTCTATCATTTCTTTCGCATCAATGTACTCTACTGTTCCATCTTCCATCAAGAAAAATAAAGTTGGCATCATATCCCCATTTCCAAAATAACCATAATAGACCTCTTGAATGCTAGAATGAAAGCCTGTTATTTTTTGATGTTTAATATTTTTCTTCTGATTTGGCAAAAAAGCTAATAGCATTTCATTCTCACAATCTGTTGACAAATATGCTTCTCCCTCTTCAAGCTCAATGCGAATTCCTGTATCTTCTTCTATTTTTTCTGCTTCCTCATATGTCATCTCATCTAATTTAACTTTCATTTTATCTGCATCAAACGGATACTTCTGACTAATCGGATTTTCTGTTTTACTCTTAATCTCTATTTCTATGTTTTCTTGTAAATTCGCAGTTTGATTTTCCTCTGATGATATCACAGTTGCTGGTAGTCGATTATAAAAATTTATACACACAATGAATAATCCAATAATGCAAATTGTCTCAATGACAATTACTACATTTTTTATCATCTTGTTTCCTCCTTTATTTTTCTATCCATATACTCCATTGCACAATCTGCGATTTTCTCTAGTTTTTCCCTTGTTTCTATATCCTTGGCATCAATTTTTTTAACAAACTGGCAAATATAATCATTTTCTTGAATTCGTTTCAAAGTTTCTTTAAAATTAATCGCATAAATATGTGCTATAATTACCACCATAATATCCATATCACTTTTTGCTTTGGCATATAACATGGTCTTCTCTTTCTTAAAATCCTCAAAAGTCTCTGGACTTAAAATTTCGCGTGAAACATCCTTGCTGCCCATATGGGTATGCTCTTCTAATGGATGTGCTAAAAGACTTCTGAAAATATCTAAATTATCACTATCACGAATGATTTTAGCATGTAGCATCTCACGTTCTGACAAACCTTTTTCAATTTCCAATTTATTATGATTATTAATCGCTTTATAAATAACGCTATCGTACTTTTCATCTACCACAAAACTACGAATATGCTTGTCAGCAAACAAAACTTCCACACTTTTTTGACCATGGTCAATACTCATCTTATCAGAATAGGTTTCATAAAATTTCCATTGGTCAAATCGCCCAATGTCATGAAGCAGCCCAATCAGTTCTGCCAAATCTTGTTCTTCTTCTGGTAAATTTAATGATTTTGCAATTATTCTACTATCCTCTGCTACATGATACATGTGAGCAGTTTTTAAAGCAATTCTTGGCTCATTCATATCATAATTTGAAATATATTGTTTAAAATATCGTTTGGCTCTTTCTAAATCAAGCATATTAACCTCCTAAAAATATGGATAACTTTTGTAATAATTTTTAGAATAGGAAAAATTTATCCATATTTTTCTAGTCTCATTATTTTAGATTTTGAAATAAATCCGTGTTCTTTAATTCCGCCAAACTTGGCCATTTTGCATCTTTTTCAGAAGTTAAATATTCTTCTGGCTTCATTCCTAGAACGCTTGGCCACTGGATATTCATTTCTGGGTCATTCCATTTCAAGCCGCCTTCTGCTTCGTGATTATAAACATCGTCACATTTATATGTAAATTCTGCTTCATCTGATAACACCAAAAAACCATGTGCAAAACCTCTTGGAATCATGAACATTTTTTTATTTTCTTCTGAAATAATTACTCCTTCCCATTTCCCATAAGTCTTGCTTCCTGGTCTTAAATCTACTGCCACATCAAATACTTCGCCACGGATAACACGCACCAACTTGCCTTGTGTATTTTCTTTTTGAAAATGAAGTCCACGTAAAACACCTTTTTTCGATTTAGATTGATTATCTTGCACAAATTCATTTGTAATTCCAATCTCCTCAAAATCTGGCTTACTATATGTTTCCATAAAATAGCCACGATTATCTCCAAACACAGTTGGCTCAATAATATATACTCCTTCAATAGAAGTATCAATTCTTTTAAACTTTCCCATTTTTTCCTCCTCAAAATTTATGACTATTCTTCTCCAAATCTATCTTCCGCCAATTCTTTCAAATATCTTCCATATTCTGTTTTCATAAATTTACTAGCTAATTCTAATAACTGCTCTTTGTTAATCCAACCTTTTGTATACGCAATTTCTTCTGGACAACTAATTTGAAGTCCTTGTCTTTTTTGAATGGTTTGCACAAAACTTGCTGTTTCTAACAAAGCATCATGTGTACCAGTATCAAACCATGTCATACCTCTACCCAATTTTTCTACTTTCAATTTGCCACGCTTCATATATTCTTCATTGACTGACGTAATCTCCAATTCGCCTCTTGCAGATGGTTTTACATTTTTGGCAATTTCCACAACATCATTTGTATAAAAATATAAACCTGGAACCGCATAATTTGATTTTGGCATTTCTGGCTTTTCTTCAATCGAAACAGCATTTCCTTTGTCGTCTATCTCAACAACACCATAGGCTTTTGGGTCTTTTACATAATAACCAAAAATGGTCGCCTCCTCTTTTCGATTGGCAGCCGCTTGCAACTTTTCTGCAAAATGCTCTCCATAAAACATATTGTCTCCCAAAATCATTGCCACATTGTCATTTCCGATAAAAGATCGGAAGAGCACACGTCTGAACTCCAGTCACCTCTCGTCATC
>CAMSEX010000061.1 GCA_947057875.1 uncultured Clostridium sp. | reverse complement strand
ATGACGAGAGGTGACTGGAGTTCAGACGTGTGCTCTTCCGATCTGAAGAGGCGGAAATAGTTTCTGGTTTTATGAAACAATATTATTTTGATAAAAAAGATTTGCCAAGTAAAATTATGCTTCGTTATGATTTAGAAGATAAAGTGATGCTGGAAAAGTGGCTGTCTGATAAGGCTTCTCGAAAAGTGGAATTGAAAAGTCCGCAAAAAGGTGAAAAATTGAAGTTTGTTGAAATGGCAGAAATGAATTCTAAAATTACATTGGAAAATAAATTAAAAGATAAAACCGATATTTTGGAAGAATTGAAAGATGTTTTGGATTTAGCGGAGTTGCCACGAAAAATCGAAAGTTTTGATATTTCTAATATTGCTGGTAATTTTATCGTGGCTGGTATGTGTGCTGCGCAAGATGGTGTGATTAAGAGAAATTTGTCGCGTCGTTTTAAAATTAAAACTGTGTTTGGACAAGATGATCCGCGTTGTATGGAAGAAGTGGTTGCACGTCGTCTGAAGCATTCGCTAGAAAATGAAAAAGGTGGATTTGGAAAGTTGCCAAATTTGATTTTAGCAGATGGTGGAATTACGCAAATTAGGGCAATCAAAAGTGCTTTGAAACAGTATGATTTAGTGGAGAAAATCCCTGTTTTTGGTATGGTAAAAGATGATAAACATTCCACAAGAGTACTTATTAATGAAGCAAGAGAGGAATTTGAAATTTCGGAAAAGCTGTTTCATTTTATTACAAATTTACAAGATGAGGTGCATAAAACAGCAATTGAGTATCATAGAAAAGTACGTGATAAAGAAATGACGAAATCAAAATTGGACGAAATTGCGGGGATTGGAGAAAAGAAAAGAGAGGAGCTTTTAAAGGAATTTGGAAGTGTGAAAAAAATAAAAGAAGCTGCTGTAGAGGAGATTGCTAAAGTAAAGGGAATCAATTTGAAATTGGCGCAAAAAATTAAACAAGAATTATAAAATTTTCTTTGCATTTTTTTGAAGGTTATGATATACTAATTTAGTTACAAAAGAATTTTAAATTTAGGAGAAATTATTGATGAAAAAAGTGTCTCAAAAATTTGAACTAAATACGAGAGTTTTGGAAAATTTTGATGAAGTGATGTCTGTTAAATTAGACGAAGTAAAAGAACTAAAAGTGACAGGTTTTGATAAAGGTTCAAAATGGCTGAATATTATCAGTCTTTGTGCCAATGTGAAAACATTGATTTTAGAAGGCGATGCGCGTTTGAATGCAGATAAAATATTAGCTAATATTTTTAAGCCAGAAAAGTTAGAAAATTTAGTTTTAAATAATGTCAAAGTTCCAACGAAAAGTGGATTAAAAAGATTTGAGAATTTAAAAAGAATTTCTCTCAAAAATATTCGTTTTTGTAATATCAGGGAATTTTTTGAAGGCATTTTGGTGCCTCAGAAAATAGAAGAAATTATTATTGCCAATACAGATATGGCAAAGGTTTCGATTTCGATTTTAGGGCTATTTCCCAATTTAAAATACATTACTTTGGACAATCTTCAAAATGAAAAATTGGATGATTTTTCGTTTTTGGAGAACAATAAAAAAATAGTACAAATCAATTTTACCAAGAACGAAATTCCACTTTGTGAAATAAATCATTTATTAAATAGTAAGTGCAAGAAAAACATTGATATCTCCATAAAAAGTTTGAAAGCAACTTTAAAGATAACAGAAAAAGACTCGGAATTGGTAATTTCAATTGATGATTTAGAAGAAATTTCGCATGCGGTTAATTTGCAAAATGTTGAAAACTTGAATTTAAACATTAATAAAATGACAAATATTGCAGAATATATGCCTTTTTTGAAACATCAAAAAAACAAATTGCATGTAATGGTTAAGGATTTTTCGTGTTTGGATGCGAAATCGGCACATAAATTGAGAAAAAGATTGTCTTTGAAAAAGATAAAAGTGCTAAGTGAAAAACATAAAACCAATTGTGATTTAGAGCATTATATTAGGATGCGCCAAGAGTTAGAGAAAATTATTGCAAGTGTTGCTGATTTTAAAAGTGAGCCAGAGAAGTTTTTAGGTGTGTATCAATATTTGGGAAAAGAGTATATAAAAGATAGACAATATACAGTACCACAGCTTTGCAGAGTTTTGCAAAATAGTTTGAAATGCTTGCATATAAAATCGAATATTATTGCTGGGAAAGAGTTAGAAAATGAAAAACAACATTATTGGAATCAGGTGGAATTAGAAGGCAGATGGTATCATGTTGATTTAGGGTTAGACATTGCAAATCTCCAGAAAAATAAGGCAGAATATTGCTTGTTAGGAAATGACCAGTTTTTTGAAACGCATGTGCCGAAGGCTGGAAAAAATCATTATTGCGCGGAAAATTTTAATCAGAAATTAGTGAATGTATTTTTGAAAACAGGGTTATATAAGGAAAGTTTATTGGGTTCTTATTTGGAAATTATGATTCAAAAAATAAAGCAGGTTTTGAACTTAAATCAAAAACAAGAAGTTTTGGCATTGCCACAAGGAAAGGAAAAGCGAAAGAAAAAGTAGGGAGGGGCATATGAAAAAACAATGTATTGTAGTTGGACTAGGTTGGTTTGGTATGAATGTTGCTAAACGTTTGTCAGAAGAAGGGTTTGAAGTTTTGGCAATTGATAAGGAAATTTCGTTGGTGGAAAAAGCAAGCAAATTTACAACAAAGTCGGTTTGCTTGGATGTTGGAAATTCGGATGCGTTTGAGAGTTTGCCTTTGGCAGAATTTGATGTTGGTGTTGTAGCAATGGCTGAAAATATTGCAATGAGTGTAGTTTCATGTTTAACTTTGAAAGAAAACAATGTAGGAAAAATTATAGCGAAAGTGGGAGACAAAAATCACCGAAAAGTATTAGAAAAAATTGGTGTAGATGAGATTATTTTTCCAGAAGAATATTTGGGAAAAATGGTTGCTAAGAAAATTATAGAGGATTATAAAAAATAATGGTATGTTTTTACATACCATTATTTTTTAGTTACTAATTATTTTCGTTATTTTGATTGTTTTTACTGTTTTTATTGTTTTTCTTTTCCTTTTTTTCCATAACTTAAGGCACCTCCTTTAAAGATTAATATTAATATTTCCTAATTTGTGAAAATTATACCCAGTTTAAAAAGAAAAGTAAAAAATGATAGGAAAATTATTGACAAATTAGTGAATATAGTATAAAATACAAACAAAAGTTTTATATTAAAAAGTTAATGGGTCTAAAATTGGAGTAGAAAAAATGAATATTTTAAAACCAAAAGAGAAATATTTTAAAGAATTAGAAGTAAAACAGTTGAGAGATGTAGATAAAAACATTTTTGAAGAGGATAGCATAAAATATAGTTCTTTTGAAAATGAAAATGATAGTGGAAAATATATGTCAAATTTTGAGTTAGAAAAATGCAAAATGAGTCATATTGTAATGCAAAATGCTACTTTAGAAAAAATGACTTTTAAAGAAGTAAAATTTGAGAATTGTGATTTTTCAAATACTAATTTTATTCAAAGTGCTTTTTTAAAATGTGAATTTAAAGCTTGTAAATTGGCAGGAAGTAATTTTTCTGAAAATCGTTTTTATCATGTTACTTTTCTGGAGACTAATGCAAATTACTTAAATTTGTCACTTGCAAGTATGGAAAATGTTTTATTTCAAGATATGGAAATGAGAAATTGTTTTTTTCAAGAAACAAAAATAAAAAATATTTATTTTGAAAAAGTGGATTTGAGTAAGGCGCAGTTTTTTAAAACAAGTTTAAATGGAATTGATTTATCAAGCAGCAACATTGAAAAAATGGCGATTTCCATAGAAGATATAAGAGGAGCAACGATTGAGCAATTTCAGGCAATTGACTTACTATATTTATTAGGAGTTAAACTAAAATAAAAGGAGGAAATTATGGCAACAACACAAGAATATATAGAATATGTTTGTGAACAAATTGAGGAGTTTGAAAATGTTAGATATCGAAAAATGTTTGGAGAATACATGATATATGTGAATGAAAAACCGATTCTTTTGGTGTGTGATAATACAGTTTTTGTGAAGAAGTTAGAAGAGATAAAAGAACTGATGCAAAATAACGAATGTGGAATTCCATACAAAGGAGCAAAAGAGCATTATATTTTAGATATGGATGAAAAGGATTTATGTCAGGAACTTTTGCCAATTTTAGAAAGAGTGACACCACTACCAAAAAAGAAAAAGAAGTGAAAATAAAGAAATTAAAAGTAACAGAATAAATAAAAAATAAGATATAACTCTAGTTTATATATAATAAATTAGAGTTTTTTCTTTTTCATCATTGCTAGACTTTTTTTGTAGGATATGATATAATTTCCCAAAGGAGGCTTGTTAATTGAAGAAAATAATAAAAGTACTCTTGATTTTAATGGCATTTTTAATCATTAGTTTAGCTGTAAAAACAGGAATTGATGTGCATAACTGGCAAGAAATAGTAAGCGTAATGACTGCAAATGAACCATCACAAGTGTTAGATAGTAATGGAAAAGTGTTAGCGAAAATTGGAGTCGAAAGAAAACGTAAAAATGTGGAATTTTCTGCCATGCCAGCAGATTTGAAAAAAGCGTATGTTGCCATAGAAGATGAGCGTTTTTATAAACATTTTGGAGTAGATGTTAAAAGAACAGGTGCTGCTATTTTTTCTTATATCATTCATTTTGGAAAAGCTTCTTTTGGTGCGAGTACGATTACGCAGCAATTAGTTAAAAATTTAACAGGAGATGACTCAAATTCCATTACTCGAAAAGTCAAAGAATGGACCAAAGCAATTTCACTTGAGTGGTTTATGAGTAAGGATGAAATTTTAGAGGCGTATTTGAATGTAATTTATGTAGGTCCTAACATATACGGTGTTGGTGCAGGGAGCCAATATTATTTTAATAAAGATGCAACTCAACTAAGTCTAGAAGAATGTGCTTTTTTGGCGGGTATTAATCATGCGCCAAATGCGTATAATCCTTTTAATGATGAGAAGGATAATTCTGAAAAAATCGAGAAAAGGACAAAAACGGTTTTACGCAAAATGCTGGAGTTGCAGAATATTTCAGAAGAGGAATACAATGTGGCAGTAGCCAATGTGGAAAAAGGTTTGAATTTCAAAAAAGGAAAGATTGAAACAGAAGAACAAGAGGTTTATTCTTATCATATAGATGCCCTTTTATCAGAAGTGATTGCAGATTTGGCGAAAGAAAAGAAGATGACAGCGACATTTGCAACGAATTTTTTGTATATGGCGAATGCCAAAATTTATAGCACGCAAGATACAAAAATTCAAGAGGAAATGGAAAAAGAATTTGAGAAAAATAAATACAAATTGAAATCTGGCGATGAGGAAAATACAGCACAAGCAGCAATGGTTATGATAGATCATAAAAGTGGTTATGTAGTAGGTTGTGTTGGTGGACTTGGTAAAAAAATGGAAAATCGATGTTTTAATCGAGCAACACAAGGGATACGTCAAACAGGTTCTAGTAGTAAGCCACTTGCTGTTCTTATTCCAGCACTTGCTGAGAAAATGATCACACCGGTGAGTATGTATGAAGATAAAGTGACCATGTTTATTGATTATAATGGAGAAGAATATACGCCAACTAATTACAATGATGAATTGGGAAATATTACAGTCAGGCGTGCGGTAGAATCGTCTCAAAATATTCCATTTGTGAAAATAATGGAAGAGCTCACACCAAATGTTGCGATTAAATATTTGAAGAAAATGGGAATTACGACTTTGAATGAGAAAGATGAAAATTTGTCGCTTGCTTTGGGGGGGCTAGATAAACGGAATTTCGCCATTGGAAATGGCGGGCGCATATAGCACTATTGCTAATGATGGAATTTATATTGAGCCAACTTTTTTTACCAAGATTATGTCTAGCGATGGTAGTCTTGTTATGAATTCGGGACAGAAGAAAAGAAGAGCTTTTTCAGAGGATGTTGCTTTTGTGACAAAAAAATTGTTGACAGAACCTGTGAAAGGAACGAATGGAACAGCGACTTATTGCGCGATAAAAGGCATGGAAGTGGCAGCGAAAACGGGAACTACCAATGAAGATTACGATCGTTGGCTTTGTGGTTTTACAAATTATTATACGGCGGTAAGTTGGTTTGGGTTTGATTTGAGTGAGAGAATTGAGTATCAAGGGAAAAATCCAGCTGGCGAGATGTGGGCTGATGTTATGAAAAAAGTGCATAGTAAATTGGAAAATAGTAGTTTTAAGGAAACCAAGGATGTGGTTTCTGTGAAAATTTGCAAAGATACTTTTTTGAAGGCAAAAAGTAGTTGTAAAAATACGTACACCGAATATTTTTTGGGGGAAACAGAACCCGGAATGTGTACAAAACATAATGAGTAAAAGGAGAAAAAGATGAATCTATATGTAATGAGACATGGACAAACCAATTGGAATGTTTTGGGAAAAGTGCAAGGTTGCACGGATATTGAATTAAATGAAACGGGAATGAAGCAGGCTCAAAAGGCGAAAGAGGAATTTAATCAATGTGATATTGATATTATTTTTTCTTCGCCACTTAAAAGGGCTAAGAAAACGGCTGAAATTGTAAGTCAAGATAAAAAGGTTCCTATGATTTGTGATGTTCGATTGAGAGAAAGAGAATTTGGCGAGTTGGAAGGAAAAAATCCAGAGACTTGCCAGCAAAAATTTTGTGATGCTTGGAATTATTCCTTAAATGTGAAAACAGATAATGTAGAACCAGTAGTAGAGTGTTGCAATAGAGTGAGTGAATTTTTGGACGAAGTGAAGGAAAACTATCAGGACAAAAATGTTTTGCTTGTGACACATGGAGGAACGGCGCAAGCCATTCAAGCATATTTTACTGGAATTGAAGAAGATGGGCAAGTGCCAAGAACGGGAATTGCTAATTGCGAGATTAGAAAATATGAATTAAATGAAATTTTTAATTGATTTTTTTTTCGTTCTAGCATATAATAAATAAGAAAATGGTTAATTAACATTTTCGCGACCTAAAAAGAAAAAAGGTGATAAATATGAAAAAAATTATTTTTAAAGGCTGTGCAACAGCTATTGTAACGCCATTTAGGGAAAATGGTGTAAATTGGAAAGAATTTGAGAAATTGATTGAAAATCAAATTGCTAATAAAATTGATGCACTTGTGGTTTGTGGAACGACTGGAGAATCGTCTACTATGACGCTAGAGGAAAGGAAAGAGACAATCAAATTTGCGGTGGAAGTAGTACATAAGAGAGTTCCAGTTATTGCTGGAACTGGTTCTAATTGTACAAAATCAGCCATTGAAATGACAAAATTTGCAGAAAGTGTGGGCGTAGATGGCGCATTGATTGTGACACCATATTATAACAAAACGACGCAAGAGGGAATAGTGGCGCATTATGAGGCAATTGAAAAAGAAACGAATATGCC
>CAMSEX010000060.1 GCA_947057875.1 uncultured Clostridium sp. | reverse complement strand
TCCATAAAACATATTGTCTCCCAAAATCATTGCCACATTGTCATTTCCGATAAAGTCCTCTCCAATAATAAAGGCTTCTGCCAAACCATTTGGTTTTTCTTGCACTTTATACTCAAATTTCATACCCCATTTTGAGCCATCTCCCAACAATTCTTGAAAAACAACAATATCACGTGGCGTAGAAATAATCAAAACTTCTCGAATATCAGCTTGCATTAAAACAGACAATGGATAATAAATCATTGGTTTATCATATACTGGCATAATTTGCTTTGAAATCGCCAATGTAAGTGGATATAAACGAGTTCCACTTCCTCCCGCTAAAATAATTCCTTTCATATTTAATCCTCCTTTTTAATTTTTCAATTCTTCTTTTAAATAATCCGCTAAAGCCTCTTCCCATTTCGCAGGATAAATCCCTACTTGATGCAATTTTTCTTTTGACAATTTACTATTCGCAGGTCTGTCACTTGACTCTGGATGTTGCTCTTTGTATTCTTTAGAAGTTAGTGCTATAACTGGTGTTGCAATTCCAGCCAATTCGTAAATTTTTCTGGTAAATCCACACCAAGTTGTAAATCCTTCATTGGTTGAATGATAAACACCATAGGCTGGCTCTTTTTCCATAATTTGCTCAATGATTTCGCATAAAGTTGTTGTGCAAGTTGGACTACCATGTTGGTCATCCACAACAGAAACTTTTTCATTATTGGAAATTCGAAGCATGGTTTTGACAAAGTTTTTGCCACCTAAGCCATATAACCAAGCTGTTCTCAAAACATAATATTTTTCAGCTTTTGCTGCATTTTGCTCTCCTAAATATTTTGTTTTTCCATAAGCGCTCACTGGACAAGCTGGCATGTCTTCTGTATATGCATTTTCTACTTCTAATTTTCCATCAAAAACATAGTCTGTACTAATATGAATCAGCGTAGCATCATTCTCTTTTGCAGCTTCTGCAATATTGGCAACAGCCTCTCCGTTAACACGATTTGCCAAATCAAAATTCACTTCGCAGCCATCTACATTCGTATAAGCTGCACAATTTACGATAAAATCTGGCATTACTTCTTTTGCCTTGCTAAATACTGCATCTCTATCGCAAATATCAAGTGTCTGCAAAGATGTTCCAATGACTTCATATTTCTTTTCAAGTCTTTCTTTCAGTTCGCTACCAAGCATTCCTTCTGCTCCAATTAATAAAACTTTTTTCATAATATCCTCCATACGATTTAATTTCGACATAGCTATTATATCACACCAAACCAATTTGTCAAAGTTTTTTACAGATAAAATACAATTTACACACAATTTTCACAAAAGAACTTAGAAAACTTCTTTAAAGCGCAAAAATGCAAGGTTAGAAATTTAACCTTGCACTATTTTGATTTCACTCAAAAACTATTTTAGTGTTGCCACATAATCTGTATAATCAGAAGTTGTCATATAATCATCTATCTTAAAATCTGCAATAAATGCTTTTACTTCATCTTCTGTTGCTAAAACTGCAGCACTTACTGTATCTGTTTCATGGGTTCTATCACATACTGGACAATAAATTGTAATACGATATTTTCCTTTATCTGCACCTTCTTTGATTTCATAAGCACCAACATTCCATTGATGTCCAGCACTTAAATCTTTTACATCAGTTATTTCTCTTACAACTGCACCACAGTCATCACAAGTATACTCTTTATAACCATCCTCTGCACATGTTGCATCTTCACTAGCGGTTTCAGTCCAATTTTTGTGGTTGCTATTTACTGCATCATCATGAGGTTTTGTAGCATCAACTGTTTTATTGATTGGTGTTTTTTCAACTGCAGTTGTGTTACAAACTGTACATTTATAGTGATTCTCTCCTTCTGCCTTACAAGTTGCCTCTGTACTAATTGCAGTATCATCTTTTAACAAAATGTGTTTTGTATAATCTTTTGGTGTACTAACTGGAGCATCAGCTGGAGCTGCTACACTTGCACCACAGTCTTTACAAGAATAGCTAATAACACCTTCAGCATGACAAGTTGCTTCTGTTGTTACTTTACCTTCTATATTTTTATGATCTTCTGCTTTAACTGCTCTTTTTATATTTCTTTCAATTTTACCACAATTTTTGCACATTTTATTTACGATTGCATTTGATTGGTCATGACTTACTACTGTTAATTCTTCTGTGTCTGTACAAGTACGTGTTTCTGTTCTAGCATCACATTTTGGATTGGCACATCCAGTTATTGTATAAGTGTCTCCATCTGCATAAGTTCCTGTTGCAATTTGAGTTCCATTTCCCCACATATCATGAGTTACAGTCATATTTTCTGTTTTTGTTTCGCCACAACCAGCTGTTGCACATGTGAATTTAACATCTGCTTTTTCTCCACATTTTGTTCCTGCTAGAATATCTGTTGCTGGATTTGCAATTTTCCAGTCATGAGCTGTTTTTGAAAGTGTTGTTTTTTCTATTTTGTTACAAACAGAACATGTTTTAGTTAGTTCCCCTTCTGTTTGGCAAGTTGCAGGAGTTGCTGTTTCTGCAAATTTATGTCCCTCAGCTTTTACTGTCACTTCTTTTGTTTCACTACATCTTTTACATGCAACTTTTGATTTTCCATCTTCTAAGCAAGTAACTGTAGTAATGACTGTTGGGTTCGCATCATCCCAAACATGAGCTGCTGGAATAACTTCATTTTTTTGCTCTTTTCCACAATTTTTACAAGTATATGTCACAGTTCCATTTTCAGTACATGTCGGAACTTTTGATACAACAACTGGTTTTGTATCATCAAATTCGTGTTTACCTGTTGCTGGTATTTTTTCAGTTTGAATATCTCCACAACGTGTACATCTTGTTGTAGTATATCCTTCTGTTGAACAAGTTGCTTCTTGATTAATGGCACCTGCTGAAGTATCTTTCACATAATTATGTCCTAATTTCTCAATTGTCTCTATTTTTGTTTTGTCACATCTTGAGCAAGAATATAATTCTTCTCCTTCTTTATCACAAGATGGAGCTGTTTTTTGTGCTTCATATACCCAGTCATGGTCTAAAGCTGGAGTAATATCCCTAACTTTTTCGCCACAAACATCGCATTCATATTCTACAATTTCCTCTTGTTCACAAGAACCTTCTTGAACAACTTCTGGCTCTTCGCCTTCTTTGATTTTATGTCCTACTTTTTCTGTCTCTGTCATTTCTACATGTCCGCAAACTTTACAAGCTTTTGCAATAGAACCATTTTCTGTACAAGTCGCTTCTTTGATTACTTCTTTTCCATATACATGGTCTGTTATCGTAGCTTTTCTTCCTTCTTTCATACCATGTGTAGCATAATGATTATAAGCTGCTCCATAGTTTTTGGCACCAAATGCTGCTGCCACATCTCCATTATTGGCTAAATAATGGTTGACATCAAACACTTTTGATGAAGCTCTTCCTTCTTCCATTCCATAATAAACAAAGTGATTATAAGCTGCATCATAGTTATCTGCACCAAATGCTGCAACAAGATCAGGGTTATTCTCTAAATAAAATTTTACATCAAAAATTGGAGCTCCCACTCTTCCTTCTTTATATCCATAATGGATAAAATGATTATAAGCTGCTGCATAATTTTTTCCTCCAAATGCAGCAATTAAGTCTGGGTTACTCTCCAAATAATATTTCACATCAAAATAAATTGATCCTTGTCTACCTTCTCCAATTCCATAATTTACAAAATGGTTTCTTAAAGCAGCATCATTATCTCCAAATGCAGCGTTTAAGTCTCCATAAGCATACGTATAAAATCCACTATTGTAAGTGAATTGTTCTACGCTAGCATTGCTTGATACCATATGTATCATTACAAAAAATACTAACATTAAAAAAATTTTTATTGATTTTTTTGAATTCATTTTCTTTCTTACCTCCTATTTTAACCTAACAAAATACATTTTTATAGTAATCTCGCTAAATATAGGCCCCCTCCTTTCTTCCAAAATTTACCAAAAATATTTTGTTATGTGAATATTGTAATACAAGTTTACATTTTTGTCTATACTTTTTCAAAAAAATCTTCAAAAAATTTTTTATGTAAATAAATCATGCTTGTTTTTTCATTAAAATAAATTCTTTTATCAATTTGATCGTATTTTCAATTCCCAATTTAGAAGAATCCACCAATAAATCATAACTATCTCTTGCTCCCCAAACTTTATTGGTGTAGTAGTTGTAATAAGCAGCTCTTTCTTTATCTTTTTTTCTCATTAATTTCAAAGCCTTTTTCTCATCTAAGCCTGCAAATTCCACTTTTCTTTCCATCTTAAACTTCTCATCTTGTGCATACACAAAAACATGAATCGCATTTTTTCTATTTTTTAAAATAACATTTGAACATCTTCCAATAATCACACTATTGTCTTCATCAGCAATTTCCTCAATCACTTTTGATTGCTCAATAAATACTTTGTCATCTTCTGGAAGTTCTGTTAGGGAATTGACTGAATCATACATCGACATAGAAGCCATGGCAAGCGTATACCAAAAACTTTTTTTATGCTTTTCATCATTTTCATTCAAAGTACGAATATCAATATTTCGCTCTCTCGAAACTCTTGCAATTAACTCTGCATCATAAAATTTCATTCCTAATTCTTCAGCCAATCTTTCTCCAATATATTTTCCACCACTTCCAAATTCTCTACCAATTGTTATTATCATTTTAATTTACCTCCACTTCTTTACTCATATTTTTTAACTTTTTCATTTCTCTAACAGCAAAAGTCACAGCCAAAATAAAGGCTAAGCAGTCTGCTGTGGGACCAGCATATAAAACACCTTGAACACCAAAAAAGCGTGGCAAAATCAAAAGCGCTGGAACCAAAAATCCTATCTGGCGGGACAATGACAAAACAGCTGCTTTTACTGGATTTCCAATAGCTTGGAAAAAGATACCAGATGTAATTTGAAAAGAATTAAACATTAAAAACATCAAAAATATTCGGAATGACATTTTCGCAAATTCATTATACAACTCATTCTCTTGCCCAAATAAATTAATAATAACTTGCGGAAATAACTGAAAAATCACAGTTCCAATTACAGTAATGATCAAAGCAACTTTAATCGCAAATCCATAAGTTTTTAATACACGTTCATATTTTTGTGCTCCATAATTAAAACCAATAATTGGTTGCGCACCAGCTGCTAGTCCAATTACAATTGCATTCACAATTTGACTAACTTTCATTACAATTCCTAAAGCCGATAATGGAATATCACTTCCATATTTTGAGTCAGCTCCATATTTAGTCAGCATCTGATTTATTACAATAATAACAATAGTTACTGCAACTTGTGTAATAAAGCTTGAAATCCCTAAACTACAAATCTTTTTAATCGTTTTAAATGCTAGTTTCATACTTTCCTTAGTCAATGCAATTGACTTAAATTTTTTGATGTACAAGATTGAAACAATCCCTGATATCACTTGCCCAACTACTGTTGCTATTGCAGCTCCCTTGACTCCCATATGAAGTACAAATATCGCAATTGGATCTAAAATAAGATTTAAAATAGCTCCAACTAATACTGTCGCCATTGCATATTGTGGCGAACCATCTGCCCTAATAATAGAATTTAGTGCATTCGTTACAATAAAAAATGGCATTCCAATCACAATATAAGTCATATATTGTTTGGCATATTCATATGAGCTTTCTGTTACGCCAAATAATTTTAGCAAACCATCTTGAAATAGAAAACCAATAATCAAAAACAAAATTCCTAAAATCACAGAAATTACAATTGCATTTCCAATTCCTTTTGTAGCACTTTCTTTATCATTTTTTCCCAAACTCAAACTCAAGTAGCTTGATGCTCCATCGCCTATCATTAGCGAGAAAGCAAGTGTTATTACAGTAAACGGAAATACAATATTAGTTGCCGCATTTCCTAAATAACCAACGCCTTGCCCAATAAATATTTGGTCTACAATGTTATAGAGCGAACTTACCACCAATGAAATAATACATGGAATGGCAAATCGTTTAATTAATTTGCTAATTTTTTCTGTCCCTAATGGGTTCTCATTTGTTTCAACTTTTTGTTCTAAATTTTCTATTTTTGTTTCTTCCATTTTTTCCTCCTTTTTTAATGTAGTTCATATCTTTTCAAAATATGAACCAAAATATCTGCAATTAGCAAGTCTCAACACCTATCTTAAAACTGGCTATTGTACAATTTCTCATAAAAACCACCAAGTTTCAATAATTCTTCATGCGTTCCTTGTTCAATAATATCGCCTTCATTAATTACCAAAATCAAATCTGCATCTCTAACAGTTGACAATCGATGTGCAATCACAAAACTAGTTCTGCCTTTCATCAAATTGTCCATTGCCTTTTGAATTTGCATTTCTGTTTTTGTATCAACAGATGAAGTTGCTTCATCCAAAATCAATATTTTTGGATCCACCAAAAATGCTCTTGCAATTGTCAAAAGCTGTTTTTGCCCTTGTGAAATATTGGTCGAATCTTCCTTTAAAATAGTTTGATATCCCTCTGGAAAAGTTCGCACAAAATGGTCTACTTGAGCAACTTTTGCCGCTTTCATTACTTCTTCATCAGTAGCCTCCAATTTTCCATAACGAATATTCTCCATAATCGTTCCATTAAAACACCATGTGTCTTGAAGTACCATTGCAAAAATGCTTCTCAAATCATCTCTCTTGAAATCTTTTATATTAATACCATCAATTTTAATTTCTCCAGAACAAATATCATAATAACGCATTAGAAGTTTCACAAGTGTCGTTTTTCCGCTACCAGTTGGACCAACAATTGCAATTTTCTTGCCTTGCTCTACCTTAGCTGAAAAATCTTTTATAATTATTTTATCTTCCTCATAGCCAAACTTCACATGCTCAAAATCTACATTTCACTTAATCTCTTTCGTAGATTGTGGGGTGTTTGTATCTGGCACTTCTTCTTCCTCTTCCAAGAATTCAAAAACTCTCTCACACGCCGCAATCATAGATTGTATCATATTACTGACATTGGCAAGTTGCATAATAGGTTGCGTAAATTGTCGCATATATTGAATAAAACTTTGAATATTTCCCACTGTTATAGTACCACGACTAGCATAAACTCCCCCCATAATGCAAATAATGACATAACCAATATTGGCAATAAAATTCATAATAGGATGCATTAAACCAGACAAGAATTGAGCTTTCCATGCACAATGATACAACGTATTATTACATTCGTTAAATTGTTCAATAGATTTTTCCTCTCCATTAAATACTTTTACCAAATCATGATTGGCATACATTTCTTCAATATGTCCGATTTACATGACCTAAATATTCTTGTTGTTTAGTAAAATATTTTTGCGATTTTTTAATGACTTGAAATGTAAAAAAAATCGAAACAGGAAGCACTAAAATCGCAATCAATGACATCTGCCAAGAAATCGAGAACATCATAACCAAAATTCC
>CAMSEX010000059.1 GCA_947057875.1 uncultured Clostridium sp. | reverse complement strand
GAGATGACGAGAGGTGACTGGAGTTCAGACGTGTGCTCTTCCGATCTAATTATCTGTGGAGTATTATGGTGTGCCAACCCCAATTAGCCAAATGGCTGGAATTTCAGTTCCAGAGGCAAGAATGATTGTCATTCAACCATGGGACATGAGTACTTTGAAGGAGATTGAAAAGGCAATTTTGGCATCAGATATTGGTTTGAATCCGAACAATGATGGCAAAGTCATTCGTTTGAATTTCCCTGAATTAACAGAGGAAAGAAGAAAAGAATTGGTAAAAGAGATTAAGAAAATGGCAGAAGAAACGAAAGTAAGTATCCGTAATATTCGTAGAGATGGTATGGAAAAAGTAAAGGCTGATTTGAAAAATGGCGAAATTACAGAAGACGAAAGAGCAAAGTCAGAAGATAATATTCAAAAGTTGACAGATAAATATGTAGCTGAAATTGACAAAATTTTGGAGAGTAAAGAAAAAGAGATTTTGAATATTTAAGGAGGCAAATATGGATAACAGTGATTTACCAAAACATATTGGACTAATTATGGATGGCAACAGAAGATGGGCAAAAACGAAAATGTTGCCAATTAAGTTGGGGCATAAGCAAGGTGCTGAAACACTAAAGAAAATTGTTAGATATGCCAATAAAATTGGCATAAAGCATTTGACAGTATATGCTTTTTCAACAGAAAATTGGCGAAGAAGTGGGGAAGAAGTAGATGCCTTAATGAATTTATTGCAAAATTATTTGAATGATTTTACGAAAGAAGCAGATACTGAAAATATTGTGATTCGAGTTTTGGGAGATGTAACGCAGTTGTCAGAAAATTTGCAAAAGGGAATTGCATCTGCGATTGAGAGAACGAAAAACAATACAGGTATAATTTTCAATATTGCGCTTAATTATGGTGGCAGAGCAGAAATGATAAAAGCAGTAAAAGAAATTTCTGAAGATGTGACAAATGGGAAATTGAATGTACAGGACATCACAGAAGAAATGATTTCAAATCATTTGTATACGGCAGGGCAGCCAGATCCAGATTTAATTGTCAGAACAAGTGGTGAGATGCGACTTAGTGGATTTTTAATGTGGCAATCTACATACTCAGAAATTTTATTCTTAGAAAAATACTGGCCAGATTTTTCAGAAAAAGACTTAGATAATGCAATCCAAAACTATCAACAAAGGAAAAGAAATCTAGGTAAATAGGAAAAATTTGTCCCGTTATTAATAAACAGAAGCATAAAAAATTTGAGAGAAACGAAATAGAGAAAAGGAAATACAAATTATGAATATAAAAAGATTAATAACAGCATTGGTAGGCTTGCCAGTGGTAATTCTGCTTATTATATTAGGAAATGTATATGTAATAGATACGGTTATTGCAATCATTGCAGTTATCGCTATGTATGAATATGCAACATGTATCAAGCGTGAGGCAAAATTTATTTCGTGGATTGGCTATTTATCAGCAATTTCAATAGCATTCATTCACGTTGTTTCTTCCGATGTTTTGAATACAGTTATTACCTTAGGTGTGCCAATTTTGCTATTTTTGCTGTTTTTAACAGTGATTGCAACCAATATGAAAGTTACTTTTAAAGATGCTGCTTTTTCTTTTATGGGAATTATGTATATACTTGGTTTTCTTGGATTTTTGCCGATTTTGTATGGCATAGGTGGTAATATTTCTGGAAAATTTTTAGTGTGGTTTGTGCTCATTGCAGCTTGGGGAACGGATGCGAGCGCTTATATTGTGGGCAAAAATTGGGGAAAACACAAATTTAGCAAAGTCAGTCAAAATAAAACCATCGAAGGTTGTGTTGGTGGTATGATAGGAAGTGTTGTAATAGCGCTGATTTGTGCTTTTGTGATGAATACGTATTTTGGCACAGAAATAGCATATGGGACAATTGCAATTTTAATTGCGATTTTAAGTGTAATTGGTCAAGTGGGAGATTTTTCAGCATCAGTTATCAAAAGATATTTTGACATAAAAGATTTTAGTGAATTATTTCCGGGGCATGGTGGTATGCTTGACAGAATTGACAGTGTCATGTTTATTGCGCCATTTGCATATTTTTTGTTAACAATGTTCTTATAAAAATAGGGAGGTAAATTTTGCATATTATTATTGGTATCATTAAAGTTGTTGTTTTATTAGGTTTTCTTGTTTTTATTCATGAGGGTGGTCATTTTTTAATAGCAAAATTGTGCCGAGTAAAAGTAAGAGAATTTTCAATAGGATTTGGACCAAATCTATTTTCAAGACAAGGGCGAGAAACGAAGTATTCCATTCGAGCCATTCCATTTGGTGGTTATGTTGACATGCTTGGAGAAGCAGAAAGCAGTGAAGAGCAAGGTTCATTTAGCATGGCAAAAGTATCGCACAGAATAGCAATTGTGGCAGCAGGTGCGATTGTTAATATTATTTTTGGTATCATGATATATTTTTTGCTTATGGCGGGTTCAGGTGTTAATCGTTCTACTGTTATTCAAACCTTAATTCCAGAATATGTTTCTGAAAATACGGTATTGCAAGCTGGTGATAGAATTTTAGAAATCAATGGAAAGAAAACGCGAATTAAATCCGATGTTGATGATATTTTGCTTCAGTCAAAAGGCGAAATATTGAGTATTTTAGTGGATAGGAAAGGCGAAAATATACGATTAGAAGTTATGCCAATTGGAATTCAATATGGGGAAATGACAAGATATATTTTGGGCGTAGAAGTGGCGCAGGCAGAAAAAAGTTTAGCAAATAATCTATACTATGGAAGTTGGGAAACAGTAGCTTTTATTGGTTCCATAGGCGATAGTTTGAAGATGCTGATTTCTGGAAATGTGGCTTTAAATCAAATGACAGGACCAGTTGGTATATCAGAAATGGTAGTTCACACCAATGGAATGTATGAATTTGTCTATTTGTTAGCAGTTATTTCTTTGTCGCTTGGTGTAACCAATCTTTTGCCAATACCTGCATTAGATGGTGGAAAAATTTTGCTACTAATCATTGAGGCAATTAGAAAGAAAAAAATGGATGAGGAATGGGAAATAAAAATACAATCAATCGGATTTACTTTTTTGATTTTATTGTCTTTGTATATATCATTTAATGATATAGCAAAATTGTTTTAATTGAAAAAACGAGAAGAGGGCGAAATATGAGATGTAAAATGTGTGGAGCAGAGCTGAAAAAAGCGGGCGATATTTGCAAAAATTGTTATGATAAATATAAAAAAGAAGAGAAATTGCGACTTGGTAAAGAGCAAGAAATTTTTACTATCAAACGTAAATATTCTCCGAAGTTTAATGTTTTAAAAAACGGTGAACTGATTGTGTTGCTCGTGATTATTATGTTAGCAGGTTTGAGTTCATACAATGTTCCGATTGCGATTTTGATTATTTTGCTATGCTTAATCGTGTTTGGTGCTTGGATGTTTTTTAATAAAAAACGAGCAATGGGAACTAAAATAACGTTTTATGAGACAAAACTAAAATATGAGGCAAAATATTTATTTGTTAATCGTGATATTATGGTTGCTTATAATGATATTAAAGATATGCAATATTTTCAGTCACGCTCGCAAAAAATGTGCAAAATAGGTGATATTCGTTTTTATACACAAGGTTTTTTAAGTGGACTAACCATTTATGATATTCCTGAAATAGAAGAAAATTTTGAGAAAATGCGAGATATCATAAATAGTACAAGATAGAAAATTAAGGAGGAGCAAAATGAACAACTATTTTTTGATACATGGTTCGTATGGAAATCCCTATAAAAATTGGATTCCTTGGCTAAAAAAAGAATTAAGTAAAAGAAAATTAAATTGTATTGTGCCGAATTTTCCTTCGCCTTATAAGCAAGATTATGAAAGTTGGAGCAAAATTTTAAAAGCATATTTAGAAATTGGTTATATTACAGAAGATACGAGTTTTATTACGCATAGTTTGGGTGGAATTTTTATTACTAAATTCTTAATTGAAAATCATATAAAAATCAAAAAGCTAATTACAGTGGCAGGCTTTAATAATATAAAATTTGATGAAGATAATTCTTTGTATGATTCTTTTTATATGGATAATCAAATGTTAGGAAAATTGCAAGAGTATGTTTTTACTAGAATTTGCTTCTATTCTGACAATGACCCTTATGTTCCACAGCAAGAAGCAGAGGAGTTTGCAAGTTTTATAAAAGCAGAAAAAGTGCTTATCCAAAGTGCAGGACATTTTAATGAAAAGTATGGATATAAAGAATTTAAAGAAATATTGCAATATATAAACTAGAGAAAGGATGTTAAACACAAAATGCCAAAATATGTAAGAGATGTTTTTGTAGATTATGCAGTTGAAAATAACTTAATCAATTCCCAAATCGAAAATATCAATTTATATAAAAAGACAAATAAATTGCAAATTAATGTGATTTCTAACCAGCCAATTGATTTAGCAGATATTGAGAGTTTTGAGAAATATGCTATCAAGCGTTTTGGTGTTGCGCAGGCGCGATTAGACATCAAATATCTGGATGTCAATATTGAGCAAAATGTGGAAAAAGAGTGGAAAAATATTGTTAGTTATATTGCTAAAAAGGAGCCATTTAGTCGAGCAATTTTAAACCAAAGTCATGTTGAAATCAAGGGAAAAGAAATAAGTGTAAAATTAGCAATGAAAGGTGCTGATTTTTTATTGACAAAAAAATTTGATAAAGGTTTAGAACATCTTTTACTGAATATATATAACGAAAATTATAAAGTTACTTTTCAGGATGATTTAGATGAAGAATACATTGAAAAATTTGAAGAACATTTAAAAAAGCAAGAGCAGGAGTTTGCTCAAAAGTTGCAAGAAGAGGCAGAACAAGAGAGGGCAGATTTACAATCACAAGAAAAGGAAATTGAAGCACAAATACAGGCAGAAGCAGATATTGCAAATCTAGATGAGCCAGAAGAAGTTACGCCATTGATTTTTGGTAGAAGCATGAATATCAAAAGTGATCCAATTAAAATTGCTGATATTTCGGTTGACACAGAGCGAGTTTGTTTAGATGGCGAAATTGTACGAATTGGTGAATTGAAGGAACTACGAAACAACAAAGAAAAAATGATTTTTGATTTTGATTTATATGACGGAACCAGCACTATGACTTGCAAGGCATTTTTCAAATCAGAAGAAGCCAAGAAGATTGAAAAAAGAATTAAATCTGCGAAAGGTTTAAAAATTGATGGAAATGCTAAATATAATCCATATGACAAAGAAATTGGTGTTGTAGCAAATACGATTATTGAAACATCTGGACGCAAAAAGCAAAAAAGAACAGATAACGCAAATGAGAAAAGAGTGGAACTTCATATGCATACCAAAATGAGCCAAATGGATGCTGTAACATCATGTACTGATTTGCTAAAACGCGCGATTGATTGGGGTTGGAAATCGATTGCGATTACAGACCATGGTGTTGTGCAATCTTTTCCAGAAGCTCATAAATTTTTGAAAAGCACAGGCGCAGATTTGAAGGTTTTGTATGGGGTAGAAGCATATTTTGTAAGAGACAATGAGCGCTGTGTCAAAAAAGATAAGGGACAAGTAATCGATACAGAATATTGTGTACTGGATTTAGAGACAACAGGTTTTTCGCCAATTACTGAAAAAATTACAGAAGTTGGAATGATGAAAATAAAAAATGGAGAAGTAATAGACCAATTTGAATGTTTTGTAAATCCTGAAAAGCCAATTCCACAAAGGGTTATAGAAGTGACACATATTACAAATGATATGGTAAAAGATGCGCAAACTATTGACAAAATTATTCCCCAAATGATTGAATTTATGGGCGATGCAGTTTTAGTTGCGCATAATGCCAAATTTGATATGGCATTTTTGAAATATAATTTTGAAAAATATGGATATGAATTTAAGTATACATATATTGATACTCTGCCACTTGCAAGAAGCATGTTTCCACATTTCAAGAAGTTTAAATTAGGAATTTTAGCAGATAAATTAGGAATTGTTGTAGAAGTGGCACATCGTGCATTAGATGATGTAAAAACTTTAGTTGGTATTTTTCATAAAATGATTGAAATTGGGAAAGAAAAGGGTATCGAAAAAATAAGTGATTTTGATACAAAATTTAAGGCAGATTTTAAATCTTTGGCAACCAATCACATGATTATTTTAGCACAAAACTATGTAGGATTAAAGAATTTGTACAAGTTAATTTCATATTCACATTTGGATTATTTTTACAAAAAGCCACGCATTTTGAAAAGTGTATTAGACAAGCATCGTGAAGGCTTAATTATTGGTAGCGCATGTGAGGCAGGGGAATTGTATATAGCGGTTCGAGATGGAAAGCCAGAAGAGGAAATTGAAGCCATTGCAGAATATTATGATTATCTAGAAATTCAACCACTTGGTAATAATGAATATTTAGTGCGAAACGAAATGGTTCCAAATAAAGAAGCGCTCAAAGAAATTAACCGCAAAATTGTTGAGTTAGGTGAAAAATTGAATAAGCCAGTTGTAGCAACTTGTGATGTTCATTTTTTGGATCCGCAAGACGAAATTTATCGTCGAATTTTGCAAGCAGGACAGCGGATACGATGATGCTGACATGCAGGCACCATTATACTTACGAACCACGGAAGAAATGATGAAAGAATTTGATTATTTGGGCTATGAAAAAGCGTATGAAATTGTAGTAAAAAATACAAATTTAATTTCCGATATGTGTGAAAATATTAGCCCCATTTCACCAGAAAAATGTCCGCCACATATTCCAGGTTGTGAAGAGGAAATTCGCAATATTGCGTATCAAAAAGCTCATGAATTATATGGAGATCCGCTTCCAGAGATAGTGCAAACCAGACTTGACAAAGAGTTAGATTCGATTATCAAAAATGGTTTTTCGGTAATGTATATTATTGCGCAAAAGCTGGTTTGGAAATCCAATGAAGATGGCTATATTGTAGGATCCAGAGGTTCTGTTGGTTCGTCTTTTGTAGCGAATATGACAGGTATTACGGAAGTAAATTCGCTAAAAGCCCATTATCGTTGCCCCAATTGCAAATATTCTGATTTTTCGGATTATGGTGTCAAAAATGGGTTTGATTTGCCTGACAAAGATTGCCCAAAATGTGGGCATCGACTTGACAAAGATGGCATGGATATTCCGTTTGAAACATTCTTGGGTTTCAATGGAGACAAAGAGCCTGATATTGACTTGAATTTTTCAGGAGAATATCAAGCAAAAGCTCACAAATACACAGAAGTGATTTTCGGAAAAGGCACGACTTTTAAAGCTGGAACTGTTTCTGGTGTGCAGGATAAAACGGCGTTTGGTTATGTGCGAAAATATTATGAGGAACGTCATGTTCCACTTCCAAAGGCAGAAATGGCTAGAATTTCACAAGGTTGTTTGGATGTTAAAAGAACGACAGGTCAGCATCCAGGAGGAATTATTGTTGTGCCAAAAGGACGTGAAATTTATGAATTTTGTCCAGTGCAACATCCAGCAGATAAAACTGATTCTGACATGATTACAACTCATTTTGATTATCATTCGATTGACCAAAATTTATTAAAACTTGATATTTTAGGA
>CAMSEX010000058.1 GCA_947057875.1 uncultured Clostridium sp. | reverse complement strand
TCAGACGTGTGCTCTTCCGATCTATAAAACCAGAAACTATTTCCGCCTCTTCCATATCCTTTAAATCATCAAAAAAGTAATGCTCCCTGCCAATCATTTTACTACCACGAATAAAGAAAATTTCAATGCAAACCGTCATTTCATTCTGATACAAACCAATCACATCAATATTATTTTCTGAAATATTAGACACTTTTTGTTTTTCTGAAACGCGCTCAATTCCCAAAATTCGATTACGCACTTCTGCCGCTTTTTCATATTCTTGGTTGTCCGCATAATGCTGCATCTCTGCTTTCAATTCTTTTAAAATTTTATCAATTTTTCCTTCTAAAAGAAGCATAATCTGGTCAATCTGTTTTCTATATTCTTCCTTACTAACATAACCCATACAAGGCGCCAAGCATTTTTTTATATGATAATTTAAACACGCCCTTCCCTGATTGCGAAAATTTTTACATTGCCTAATTTGGAATTTTTCCTTAATAAAACCAATCATTTCTTTGGCACTTGCCGAACTGGCATATGGACCAAAATATTTGGCACCATCATTTTTCAGGCGTCTTGTTAAAAAAATACTTGGATAATCTGATTTTACGTCAACACAAATATAAGGATAAGTTTTATCGTCTTTTAGCAAAACATTAAAACGTGGACGATATTTTTTGATTAAATTGCACTCTAAAATCAACGCCTCATCCTCACTACTAACAACAATATATTCAAAATGGTCAATGAGCGAAACCATTTTTTCAATTCTTGCTGTTTTATTATTTCTGCGAAAATATTGACGCACACGATTTCTTAAAACCACCGCTTTCCCCACATAAATGACAGTATCCTCTTTGTCTCGCATAATATATACACCGGGACTTTGCGGCAACTTCTTCAATTCTTCTTCAATGATAAACATCTACTTGTCCTTTCTATGTTTCTATATAACCGATATAAGGCAAATTTCTGCCAATTTCATTGTAATCAAAACCATAGCCAATCACAAATTTATTGGGAATGACAAATCCGGTGTAATCCAATTTTACGTCTACTTCTCTTCGTTCTGCCTTGTCTGCCAAAACAGCAATTTTTACCGAATTGGGATGCTTGGTTTGCAAATATTCTTTCAAATACTTCAGCGTATAACCTGTATCAATAATGTCTTCCACAATTAAAACATCTTTGCCTTCTATACTATGGTCCAAATCTTTTTTAACTTGAATGTTCCCTGTTGTCTCTGTTCCCACATAACTCGAAACTTGCATTACTTCCAACTCAATTGGCGTTTTCATTTTCTTCACCAAATCCACAGTAAAAAAAACAGCACCTTTTAACACACAAATAATTGTCACTGTTTTTCCGTGAATAATCTCGATCAATTTCTTGAGCAAGTTCCAAAATTCTTTTTTGAATTTTCTCTTCTTCGTATAATACTTTCACATTTTCTACCATTTTTACTTCTCCCAAAAACTTTATTTTAGAATAATATGATTATAACACAGTTGTGTTATTTTTTTCAAGAATAATATCATAAAAACTTGACGAAATGATACAAAGAATGTTATAATATATTTGACATAATTTTTGAATGTCGCAACCGCTTTCGCTTAAGAAAGCCTTAGTAAAATTCAGGAGGATTTATTAATGGAACCAAAAACTTGGGCAATACGCATTCACAACAACAAACGGATCTTCTTAACAGATCCTGAGACTGCAGCAGCATTAGAAGAAACAATCGCAGCATCTAATGTGAAAGATATTTTGGACTTTGCAGAAAAAAGACACATTAAATTACAAAGTGCCAAAATACAAACAGAACAATTTTCAACGATGCTTGAGATTGCTTATTGGATAAAATCTTATGAAAGTAATCCACTTACCATTATTAAACGAACAAAAAGTGAATTTACTATTGAAATTCATTTTTAATTGGTTTCAAAAACCAAAAGCCCTGCGCCAGCAATTCCGGCGCAGGGCTTTGGTTTTTACTTATGGATTAGCAACATCCTCCTCTATTACCATTGTTTCCACAACAACAGCATATAATTAAGATAAGAAGTATGATCCAAATACAATCACTGTCAAAACCGAATCCGCATCCACATCCACATCCTCTGTTCTCTGGCATATTAATTTCCCCCCTTTCCTCTTGGTCTCTCTTAAAAATCATTTGTATGTTATATCATATTCGATTTCTAAAAATTGGTTACAATTTTGAAAAAAATTTTTAAAACTCTTGACAAAATTTAAATAATAGTTTACAATGGAATAGCATTATGAAAAAAGTACAAAATAAATGGTGGATGTGGCGTAGTTGGTTAACGCGCCAGTTTGTGGCACTGGAGACCGTGGGTTCGAGTCCCATCTTCCACCCCATAAATTTAAAAACTAATTTATATTGGGCTGTAGCCAAGCGGTAAGGCACCAGACTTTGACTCTGGCATGCGTGTGTTCGAATCCCACCAGCCCAGCCAAAAAGCGAGTAAATTTTGCAGCAGCATAATTTACTTGCTTTTTTTAGTTTGAGGAACAAGAAAAATAGTAAGTTTCAAAAAATTGGAATTCTATTCTTTTGTATTACAAAAAGAGAGTCTATAAACAGTTCCTCTAAAATTGGACTGTTCACAAAACTCTCTCCCTTTACGAAAAATAAGTATTTTTCTCCACACCGATCTTTAACTACATTTTTGAATAGTACCATTTTGCACTTGGAAAACTTTTCTCTTTCCTGTTTGGTCATCCACAACTACAGTACTGCAATCAACAAATCTTAAGACATATCTTTCAGTATCTATATTGGTTTGACACACTACTACATTCTTGCCAACTGCTTCCATTTTGACAACATTTTGCATCTCCATCTGGAGCAAACAATGCCGAATCCCTGTTAATAATTGAGCCGACTGCTGCCATTTACGGAATTTTTCCCTTGTTTTTTCATCAATGCGCATCTTTTCCTCCATTCTTTGAAAATTCCTACTACATAACTTTTATATTATATCAACACTTATATAATATGTCAAGTGTTTTCGTTTTGTGCTATTTTACAATTCAAATCCAAATGGCAAAAGTTCTTGCATTGTGTACTGTTGATAGCCTTCCTCTGTTTCAGTATTTACTGTGAAAACCTTAAAATTTGCATCCACAAATTCACTCATAAACTGTCTACAATAACCACATGGCAAGCATGGATCTGCTTTATTTCTATCGTCTGATCCTACCACTGCAATGCTCTCAAATTCCTTTTCGCCTTCCGAAATTGCCTTTACAAAAGCTACTCTTTCCGCACAAATCGCTTGTATTCCATGATTTGCAATATTACAACCTGTATATTTTTTTCCAGACTTCGCAGTTAGTACTGCTCCCACATAAAAATGATTATATGGCTCGCTGCTATTGGTTTGCATTTTCGTCGCTAATTCTAAATCCTCTTTGATATTATTCATCATTTTTGATTATTTCCTCCTTATTTCTTTTTAATTTAATGCGTAAATCATTAATCCAACCTTTTTTATATTTGAGCGAAATATAACCAATAGAACTTGCAAAAAACGCCCCAATTGTATCTACAATCAAATCTTCCATGGTATCTCTCAATGCCTCTCTTCCTGTTAAAAGCATATTTCCCTGCAATTTATATTTTTGCATATCAGTCCCAAACAAACCATCAGCAGAAAATTCGTAAACCTCCCAAAGCACCCCAACTTGAACCGCAAAACAAAATGCAAAATATGCCACAAAAAACGGAGATAAAGTGACACGGTTGTTATTGTGGTTCAAAATATCAATCAACGAAAATCCTAAAAATCCAACCATAACACTGCTAAACGCATGCAAAATAATATCCCAATATGGAATTTTATAATAATAGTCTCTTACTTCGCCCAAAAAAATAGCAGCGTACAAGAAAAACACATATAAATAATACATTTTCCCTGAAATTTCTAAACGAAACTTTTTTGTCAGCATACCCGGAAGAAGCATTGCAAAAACTCCTAAACAACACTCCAAAAGCATCAATATGTAATCACTTTTGACTCTCTCATCTACATTTTCAACAATGGTTGGCGTTGTCGCAATTTGAAAAATCAAAAATCCAATTGGTGCAACAAAACTAATCATAACAATTGTGCTAAAAATTTTTCCTATTTTTTCTTTCAATTCTGGCGTTAACTTTTTCATAAAAATCCCCCTATCCTTTATATTTTCTAATTTCAATCACAAATTTTCCATTTTTCGTTTGTCTTTGAAGCCCAAAAACAACAAACTTTCCTTTGCCTCGTATGGTAATCACATCATCTTGGCTAATTCTTTTTGATGCCTTCATTTCCATATTATAATTCACAAAAACGCGTTGCCCATTGATTAACTCAATCGCTTTGGTGCGAGAAGTCCTTGCCAATTCTGAAACAAAATTATCTAGCCTCATCGAAGACACAAGAATCGAAATTTCTTCAAATTCTTGTATTTTGGGCTCTACTTCAAAAATACTAATTTTCTCTATTTTAGCACTCTTAAAACGTGTCAAATCTAGCAAATTACTTTCCAAAAAATCAGCTACTTCATTTAAAACAATTATCTCTGCCCCATTTTCCTTGACTACAATATCCCCCAATTTTTCACGTTTTATTCCTAATTTCATCACACCACTCAAATAAATTCGATGTTCATAATGGATACCTTTGGGCAAAATAATTTGTATGCCAGACACAATTTTTTCGTAATTCTTTGCCACCATTTCTGCTGTAAACTTTTCTGGATAAAACAACAAAATTTGGCGTTCTGAGTTCTCTCCATTTCCTCCAAAAAACAAATAATTTTTAACCGCATTCTCTCGCAAAAATTTTTCTGCCACCATCTTTTCTGCTTGGTTCAAAAAATCCGTATTGGTTATCTTATTTTTTGTGACTGCAAATTGGTATTGATCCCTTATTTTCGCCTCTAGCAACTTTCGTTCATTGGCTTGTTTTGTTTCTTCTTCTCTAAAATCTTTAACCATCCATTTCCTCTTCTATGTTCTTCTAATTCTTCTTTTATTTTCAAAATTTCCTCTACCATTTTCTCCTCTGTTAATCCATATTTTTCTTCAATTTCTTCACAAGTTCCCTGTTTTACAAATTCGTCTGGATACCCCATTTTTACCACTTCTGTGCTTAATTTATGGGTAAAAGCAAGTCTCTCAATTTCCGTCCCAAGCCCACATTTTGTGGTTCCATCTTCTAAAGTTACCACAATTCGCGCTTTTTTCATCCACTCTAGCAAGACAAATTCATCTAGCGGCTTCAAAAATCTAGCATTTATCACAGTAGCTTCAATTCCTTCTTCTTTCAAACCTTTTGCCACTTGGTATGCTTTTGCCACAAATTTACCAATTCCAACCAAACAAACTTCCTTCCCTTTTTGCAAAACTTCACATTTACCAAACTTGATTTCTTCTTGCCTTTCAAACGCAATTTGTTCCCCACCTCTTGGATAACGCAAAAGCACAGGCTTCTTGAGATTAACTGCAAACTCTAGCATCGCTTTCAACTCTGTAAAATCCTTGGGCGCCATAATCGTAAAATTGGGAATAATATTCGTAAATGCCATATCCAGCAAACCTTGATGCGTTTCCCCATCATTTCCAACAATGCCACTTCGGTCTGAACAAATCACAATTGGCAAATTTAAAATCGCCACATCATGCACCAGTTGGTCAAACGCCCTTTGAATAAATGACGAATACATTGGCACAACTGGAACCATACCAGACTTGCTTAGTCCTGCTGCCAAACCAACCGCATGTTGTTCCGCAATCCCCACATCAAAAAATCTCTCTGGGAATTGATTTGCAAATTCTCTCAGTCCCGTTCCATCCGTCATAGCTGCCGTAATTGCAACAATGTTTTTGTTTGTTTTAGCTAAATTTACCAACTTTTCGCCAAACACTTTAGAATAGTCAAATTTCTTCTTCCCTATTTTTTCTCCTGTCAATTTATCAAATTTGGAAGTGCTGTGAAACACATCTGGATTATCTTCTGCTGGCTTATAACCTTTTCCTTTTTTCGTCAAAACATGAATTAAAATCGGCCCTTCCTGCTCTTTAGCAATTTGAAAAATATCTTCTAATTTGCCCAAATCATGCCCATTAATTGGTCCCAAATAACGAAACCCAATATCTTCAAAATACATTTTAGGAATGACTAATTGCTTGATTCCTCGTTTGGCTTTTTGCACTAATTTAACAACACGTTTACCTACAAAAGGAATTTTGTTGATTGTTTTCTTTCCTTTGATATTGAAATTCGTATACAGTCCTTTTGTTCTTAACTTGGAAAGTAACAGCGAAATTCCGCCTACATTTCTAGAAATGCTCATTTCGTTATCATTTAAAATTACCACCATGTTGGTATTACTGCTTCCCACGTCATTGAGAGCCTCGAGCGCCATTCCACCAGTTAGAGCACCATCGCCAATGACAGCCACTACCTTGCTTTTCTCGCCTTTGATTTCCTGCGCTCTTGCCATTCCTAAAGCAATTGAAATAGATGTACTACTGTGCCCTGTGTTAAAAGTATCATAAATGCTTTCTGAAACCTTTGGAAAACCTGCCAAACCATCCATTTGACGCAAAGTCTCTAACTTTCCTTTTCTACCAGTCAACATTTTGTGAACGTAGGTTTGATGTCCTACATCCCAAACAATTTTATCCATTGGTGTATTAAACACGGAATGAAGTGCTATTGTTAGCTCTACAACACCTAAATTAGATGCCAAATGTCCACCTGTATTAGAAACAGTTTCAATAATCTTTTCTCGCAAATCTTTGGCTAATTGCTTCTTTTCTTCTAAATTTAGCTTTCGTAAATCTTCTGGATAATTTACTTTTTCTAACATGCATTTCTCCTTTTAAATCATAAAATAAGTCAATAGCGAAGTCACAATTGGCACTGTTAAATTGTCTGTCCCTTTGACAGATATTGCTTCTAGAAGTGTTGCTACCGCCGAAATTTCAATTGCCTTCACAAACCACATAGCTGTATTAGTAAAAACAAATACTGTAATCATAATGATACAAGCTACCAAAAACATCGTCAGTGAACCTGCTACTGTTTTAGTAGTACCAAAAATTCGATATTCTTTGCTCGGAATGGTCTGCCCTACTAATGCCGCAAAACCATCTCCATATGTCATTACAAAAAAACCTGTTAAACCAATTAGCGGATTTTGAGTCATACCAAATGATAACATTACCAGCGGAATCAATGAAATAGCAAAATACACTGTCCCCAAGCCTTCTTGCTCTGTTGCTTCACGTTCCATTACTTTAATTAAATTCGATTTATAGGAAATAAAATTAATCAAGACAAAAGCAATTGGTGGAATCATCGCATATTTTATATCATCAAAAAATGCCATCACAATCAGCCACCAATTGGCAAGCAAAATATGAATAAATTTACGACTTGCTTCTTTCTCAAACCTTTCAAAATATTTTGCTACCACCATCAAGATAGCTATGTATGCAAATGATATAAAAATTCCTATCACATTTCTCATTGTTATTCCCTATACTTTCTATTCTTTTTTGCTATTGTATCAGAAAATATTGGATAATGCAATAAAAATATTGCATA
>CAMSEX010000057.1 GCA_947057875.1 uncultured Clostridium sp. | reverse complement strand
GGCGAAATTATGCAAAATCACTTGAAAAATGTCGGAAAATGTTATAAAATAAAAAACAAGTTTAGGAGGCAAAACAAGTGTTAGAAAAAGAAATTTTGGAAAAAGTAAAACAAAAAGTGCGAGAGGGTAGTTTGCGATATTATATTACGACGTTTGGGTGTCAGTTAAATGAGAATGATTCCGAAAAAATTGCTGGTATGTTGGAAGAAATGGGATTTTGCAGAGCTGAACAGGAAAAAGAAGCAAATTTGATTGTTTTTAATACTTGTTGTGTCCGTGAGAATGCGGAAGAAAGATTGTTTGGCAAAATTGGAGAACTGAAAAATTTGAAAAAGTCTAAAAATTTGGTGATTGCAATTGGTGGTTGCATGATGCAAGAAAAAGTGATGGTTGAGAAAATCAAAAAAAGTTATCCTTTTGTGGATATTATTTTTGGAACCCACACGCTTCCAAATTTGCCAGAAGATATTTGCAAAGCTATGGAAAAAAATGAAAAAGTGCGTGATGTGATTGATATAGAAGGCGAAATTCAGGAGGATTTGCCGATTAAGAGAAATAGCAAATTTAGTGCGAGTGTGACGATTATGTATGGTTGCAATAATTTTTGTACCTATTGCATAGTGCCATATGTGCGTGGAAGAGAAAGAAGTAGAAAGCCACAGAAGATTTTGGAGGAGATTCAAAATTTGGCGAATCAAGGCTATAAAGAAGTCACGCTTTTGGGACAAAATGTGAATTCTTATATGGCGGTGGAACGTGAAAAAGGTATAGCAGATAGCAAAATTAATTCGTTTGCAAAATTGTTATATGCTGTGGCTAGAATTGAACAAATCGAAAAAATTAATTTTATTTCGCCACATCCGAAAGATTTTACAGATGATGTGATTAAAGCAATTCGAGATATTGATAAAATTTCAAGGATTGTGCATTTGCCTTTGCAATCTGGAAATAGCAAAGTGCTAAAGGAAATGAACCGTCAATATACGAAGGAGCAATATTTAGAGTTGGTGGATAAAATGAAAAAGCAAATTCCAAATTTGATGCTGTCTACGGATATTATTGTGGGATTTCCAGGAGAGACAGAGGAGGAATTTGAGGATACATTGGATGTTGTAAGACGAGTTAATTTTGAGCAAATTTTTATGTTTATTTATTCGCCAAGAGAGGGAACTGTGGCGGCGATCCGAGAGGACCAAGTGCCAGAAGAAATCAAGCATAAAAGATTTGACAGATTAAAAGAATTGTATGAAGCAAAAGTGGATGAAAATAATCAAAAATATATGGGAACAACGCACAAAATATTGATTGAAGGAAAAAGCAAAAATGATGAAACGAAATGGACAGGTAGAACGGATACAAATAAAGTTGTTATTTTTGCACCAGATAAAGTGCACGAAATAGGGAATATGGTAAATGTGAAAATTACGGAAAATCATAAATGGTATTTAAAAGGAGAAATCATTGAAAAATAAACAGAATTTAGACAAACATGCAAAGGAAATTTTGAGGAGAATTTTATTGGGAGAGACTTTGGAAGTACTTGGAGAAGAATATGAAGTTGATAAAAATGAGATTGTAGATTATTATAGGGAAATATTTGAAAAAGATGAAAGGTCCTTAGAGATTTTTAATAATGTTTTAGAAGAGGAAGCTAAAATACAGTTTAGAAATAATGTTATAAAATATATAAATGGAGAATTGACTTTGAAACAAGCAGCTACAAGATTAGGAATTCATTACCAAACGTTTAAAAAAAGAATGCTGGAATATATGGCAACTGATAAGGAACTTTTGAACTTATATGAGACGAATAAGGAGAAAAATGATTATAGTCAGATTGATTTTGTGGGGGTGGCAATAGAGATGCTAGAGAATAAATGTACCCAGGTAGAAATGGAGGAAAAGTATCAACTAAAAGCAAAGACATTATCAAAAAAGATTGCTGGATTTCAGGATAAAGATTTGTGTGAAGCATGTAAAAGTTTAGCAGAATCATTTGCCTATAAGAGAGCTTTAAGTGATAGTGAAATAAATTTTATAAATTCTGTTATAAAAGAATACAAGGAAAGAAACATGGAAGTAGAGAAATAAAAGGAGGAAAAAATGGCAGATTTATCCCCAATGATGCAAAATTATTTGGATACCAAGAAAGAATATCAAGATTGTATTTTGTTTTATCGTTTAGGCGATTTTTATGAAATGTTTTATGAGGATGCTATTTTGGCATCTCGTGAATTGGAAATAACGCTTACAGGAAGGGCATGTGGTGCAGAGGAGAAGGCGCCTATGTGTGGTGTTCCTTATCATGCAGTTGACACTTATCTTTCAAGACTTATTGCAAAAGGCTACAAAGTTGCAATTTGTGAGCAATTAGAGGATCCAAAAACAACCAAAGGAATTGTAAAGCGTGATGTCATTCGTGTGGTAACTCCGGGAACAGTGACGGAAAATAATATGCTAGAAGAAAAGAAAAATAATTATATGATGTCTATTTTTAAAAATGGCATTTATTATGGGATTTCTATTTGTGATATTACGACAGGTGATTTTTATGCAACTCAAATTAAATTTCCAGAAAATAATTTTGAGAAGTTGCTAGACGAATATGCACGTTTTACGCCAACAGAACTTGTGATTAATCCAGCGATGGCAGCTAGTAAAAAAGAAGTTGAAATGATGAAAGATAGAAGTTTGGCTTTTGTGACAGTGAGAGAAGATAGCATTTTTGAAGAAAATGCGGAGAAAATCAATAGTCAATATAAAGTAATGGATAATAGTGGAAATGAAAAAGTTTTGGAAAATGAAGATTTGCTGATTAGTGCTACGAATGGGATTTTGAATTATATTGAAGAAACGCAAAAAATGAAGTTAGAACATATGAATACCTTAAAAGTGTATGATGTTCAGAAGTATATGTCACTTGATATTAGTGCGAGAAGAAATTTGGAATTGACAGAGAGAATGCGAGATAAATCTAAAAAGGGAACATTGATGTGGGTTTTGGATAGAACTTCAACATCTATGGGAGGACGACTTTTAAAACGTTGGATTCATGATCCATTGCTTGCTATTAATGAAATAAAAGCTAGAAATACAGCGGTTGGAGAATTAAAGGATAATTTAATGCTGCGTGGAGATATTGCAGAAAATTTGAATAAAGTTTATGATATCGAACGATTAGCAGGAAAAATTTCTTATGGGAATGCCAATGCGAGAGATTTGATTTCTCTAAAAAATTCGATTTCTCATATGCCAGATTTAAAGCAGATTTTGAAAAATACGAATTGTGAGTTGCTACAAAAGGCATATAACGATTTAGATGAACTTGTGGATATTGCGAAATTGATTCAGGATTCTATTGTAGAGGAGCCACCGATTAGCTTAAAAGAAGGTGGGCTAATAAAAATGGGTTACAGCAAGGAAATTGATGAATATAAAAGTGCTTCTGTGGAAGGAAAACAGTGGATTTTGAATTTGGAAGCAAAGGAAAGAGAAGCAACAAAAATCAAAAATTTAAAAATTGGTTACACAAAAGTTTTTGGATATTATATTGAAGTGACGAAATCTTTTTTGAGCCAAGTGCCCAAAAACTATATTAGAAAGCAAACTTTGACAAATGCGGAGCGTTTTATTACACAGGAATTAAAGGATATGGAAGATAAAATATTGGGGGCAGAAGAAAAGGCAATTCAGCAAGAATACAATGCCTTTGTTGAGATTAGAAATGAGATTGCAAACAATATTGAGAGAATTCAGCAAACAGCAAGTGTGATTGCGAATGTGGATGTGCTTACAAGTTTGGCAATTGTGGCTGAAGATTACAATTATGTGTGTCCAGAAATGGACGAGAGTGGTGTTTTGGAAATTGAAAATGGACGTCATCCAGTGGTAGAAAAAATGCTAGATAGTGGTGGTTTTGTTCAAAATGATACGAAACTAAATTTGCAAGAAAATCGAATTGCGATGATTACGGGGCCGAATATGGCAGGAAAGTCAACCTATATGAGACAAGTGGCATTGATTTGTTTGATGGCTCAAATTGGTAGTTTTGTGCCTGCTGAAAAAGCACATTTGGGTGTGATTGATAAAATTTTTACGAGAGTGGGAGCATCTGACGATTTGAGTATGGGACAAAGTACATTTATGGTGGAAATGGCTGAAGTGGCGAATATTTTGAAAGATGCGACTAGAAATAGTTTGATTATATTGGATGAAATTGGACGTGGAACGTCCACTTATGATGGACTTTCAATTGCGTGGGCTGTGACAGAATATATTGCTACCAAGATTGGTTGTAAAACGCTGTTTGCAACACATTATCATGAATTGGTTGCTTTGGAAAATAAAATAGAAGGCATTAAGAATTATTCGGTGGCTGTGAAGGAAAAAGGAGAAGATATTATTTTTTTGAGAAAAATAATGGAAGGTGGAACGGATGAGAGCTACGGAATTCATGTTGCTAAACTGGCAGGTGTTCCGAATGATGTTGTAAAAAGGGCGAATAAAATTTTAGGAAATTTGGAAAAAGGTGGCGTGAAAGTCAAGGAAAATAAGGATAATAAAAAACAGGTGGAAGGGCAAATGGATTTATGTAATTTGCAATTTGCAGATATTGCTCGTGAACTTGACAAAGTGAACGTGAATGAACTTACGCCAATTGAGGCACTAAATGTTTTGGTAAAAATAAAACGGAAAAATTGCAGGATAGTTTTTATTTCTCTTGTCAAAATTTGAAATAAAAGATATAATGATAAAAATGTACAAAAAGGAGAAATTCATGAAGTTACTAAAGTGGTTATTATTTCTAGTATTAGTTATTATAATTGCAGTTGCTGGATATTTTATAAAACAGGGTTATGATATATATGATAAAGCAATTAGTGAAATGAGCATTGAGCAAAAAGTGCAAGAAATAAAGTCGATTGAGAATTATGCAAGGTTTGATGAATTACCAAAAGATTACATAAATGCTGTGATTAGTGTGGAAGATAAACGTTTTTTTAAACATAGTGGAATTGATTTGATTAGTATTTCAAGGGCTTTGTGGATTGATATTAAAGAAAGAAAATTTGAAGAAGGTGGAAGCACGATTACACAACAGCTTGCTAAAAATGTTTATTTTACACAAGAAAAGAAGGTAACTAGAAAAATTGCAGAAGTGTTTATGGCTCGAAAGTTTGAAGCAAATTGTAGTAAAGAAGAGATTTTTGAAATGTATGTGAATACTTCTTATTTTGGAGATGGGTATTATTGTGTTAAAGATGCGGCAGAAGGATATTTTGATAAATTACCAAAAGATATGAATTTGTATGAGTGTACTTTGCTGGCAGGAATTCCAAATGCCCCATCAGTTTATGCACCAACCAAAAATCCTGAATTAGCAAAACAAAGACAAGCACAAGTTATCAGAAAAATGTTAAAACAAGGCTATTTGACGAGAGAACAAGCGAATGAAATGATTTTAGTAGATGAAAAATAAAGAAGTGGAATATCTAAAATATTTTCTAGTATATAAGAAAAGGGGCTGTAAAAACCAAATTTTACAGCCTCTTTTGATTGGATTAACGATTAAAGAAATCGAAAATAGAACCACTATTTTGTTTGTTATTTTTGTTTAATAAGGAATCTTCAATTTCTTGGTTAGTTGCATTTGTTTTTTCTTCATCTTGAGAAGGAGTTTCGCCCAAAGTGACTGGGAATTCTGTTGTATTGCCATCTCTGTAAACAGTAAGAGGAACAGTATCTCCAATTTTGTAAGTATTTCTTGCTTTATTTAATTCGTTTACAGAACTTACTTGAGTATCTCCAATTTTTGTGATTACATCGCCTTTTTGAATACCAGCTGTTTCTGCTGGAGAATTTTTTTCAACAGTATAAACATATACGCCATTTGGCAAATCGTAACGTTTAGCGGTGTCTTCATCGACTGGAACACCAGAAATTCCAATATATGGTCTTTTTACAGTTTTGAATTCAATTAATTGTTCAATAACGTCAACAGTAGAACTAATTGGAATGGCGAATCCCATGCCTTCTACACCAGTTCCAGAAAGTTTTAAAGTATTGATTCCAATGACTTCCCCATTGCTGTTGACTAAAGCACCACCACTATTTCCAGAATTGATGGCAGCATCTGTTTGAATACAGTTATATTCTGCGCCATCGTCTGATGCAACGGTTCTATTGACAGCACTGATAATTCCAGATGTAACAGTAATTTCAAGTCCTAGAGGACACCCAATTGCCATAGCAAATTCGCCTACTTTTACATTTTCAGAATTACCCAAAGTAGCAGGAGTAAGTTCCAAATTAGAACTATCTATTTTAATAACTGCTAAATCAGTATAAGCGTCTGTTCCGATAATTGTTGCTTCATATTCTTTGGTGTCATTGTAAAGTGTAACTGTCATTTTAGATGCTTCTTTTATGGTATAATAGGAAGAGGAACTTTCAGTAGAAACAACGTGATTGTTTGTGATAATATAGCCATCTTTGCTGATAATAATTCCAGATCCAGTTGCTTCTGCTTCACTTGTACCAAAAATAGAATTAACAGAATATTTAATTTTGATACCTACAATAGAAGGTAATACTTTTTGAGCAACAGCCACAGAAGTATTAGAATATTCTACTAAATCTACTAAATCTGCTGAAATATTGGATCTAGATGTGCTTGTGTTTAGCTCAATAGGAGCAGTATTTTCATTGGTTTGTAAGAATTTGTTTTTAACATTAGGAACACCAAAACAAACACCTAAAACGAGCGATGCTCCTACAACTCCAGATACAAAAGGGGTTAAAATTTGTTTGGAAAAACCAGTATTATTATTTTGAAAATTTGATTGTTTAAAACCGTCATTAAAATTATCCATGCTTTCGCCTCCATATTAATTTTTTTCAATGTAGTTAGTATTTGTCTAAAATATTAACTAAAATATTCGTAATTCGTTTTACTCAGAATGGCTATTTTAATCATAATGCAAAATTTTATAAATTACAATAGAAATATTCATAAATTTTGAATATTCTATTGAAAAATTTTGATTATATATATATAATACATTTAATAAATTAAAATAATCTTAAAAAAGAGAAGTTTTTTGAGGGAGGAAATATGTTGAAAAATAATAAAGGAATAACGACATTTTCATTGATTGTTGTGATCGCTATTTTGTTAATTTTAGCGGGTGTTTCTTTAAACTCGGGATTTTCTGTAGTGGATGATATGCGAGTTGGGCGTATTATGACTAATATGAATTTGGTGCAAGCAAAAATTCAAGTAATCCAAGAAAGTTATTCTTTTACTCAAGATACAGATACTTTAATTGGGGCTGGACCATATAAAATCAGTGCTTCTAATCAATTGGAGAATATGACACTTTCTGAAAAAGAGATGCAAATGATAGCAGAAAACGCAGAAGTAAGTATTGCAGATGTATTGAATTGGGATTGGTATAAATGGAGTGGCGATGACTTAGAGAGGCAAAATTTAGCAAAAGATATGTTAGGAAACAATGAATTTTTTTACGTAAATTATGAACATGCTGAAATTTTATATTCTCATAAAACTTCCAAGAATAATTCAGATTATTATTCCATGACTGGTTTAAAAAATATCAATAAGTAAATGGGAGAAAAAAGAAAATTGAAGGAAAAAGAAATTGAAAGATTAAAAGATCGGAAGAGCAC
>CAMSEX010000056.1 GCA_947057875.1 uncultured Clostridium sp. | reverse complement strand
AGATTTGGCGGATTTGAAGGCAAAAAGTGTGGATGTAGAAGCTTGGAGTCCAAGACAACAAAAATATTTTGAAGTAGGAAGTTGCTCTAATTTGACAGATGCACAAAGTCGTCGTTTGGGAATTCGTGTCAAAGGCGAAAAAGGAAATTATTTGCCTCACACGCTAAATAATACAGTTGTTGCACCACCAAGAATGTTAATTGCGTTTTTGGAAAATCATTATAATCAAGATGGAAGTGTTGATATTCCAGAAGTTTTATGGAAGTATATGGGAAACAAGAAAAAGTTGGAGCCGCCAAAAGCGAAATAAGATAAAGAGGAAGAATAAATGTATTTAAAAAGATTAGAAATGTATGGATTTAAGTCTTTTGCAGATAAAACAGTATTAGAATTTATGCCGGGAATTACAACTGTGATTGGGCCAAATGGTTCGGGAAAAAGCAATATTTCAGATTGCATTCGTTGGATTTTAGGGGAGCAAAGCATGAAAACTTTGCGTGGTGCCAAAATCGAAGATATTATTTTTGTCGGAACCCAAAATAGAAAATCGCTCGGTTTTGCAGAAGGTTCACTTGTTTTTGATAACCAAGATGGAAAATTGCCGATTGAATATAATGAAGTAATTGTGACAAGAAAAGTTTACAGAAGTGGCGAATCGGGTTATTTTATCAATAAAACGCCATGTCGCCTAAAGGATATTCAGGAGTTGTTCATGGATACTGGAATTGGCAAAGATGGCTATTCGATTATTGGGCAGGGCAAAATTGATGAGATTTTGAGTAATAAATCTGAAGATAGAAGGCATATTTTTGAAGAGGCAGCAGGTATTATCAAATATCGAAGACGCAAGGAAGAGTCTGAAAAAAAGCTAGAAAATACAAAACTCAATTTGCTAAGGGTAAATGATATTATTACGGAATTGGAAACCAACTTAAATCCACTCAAAAATCAATCTGAGAAAGCGAAGAAATTTTTGAATTTGAGAGAAGAACTAAAGAAAATTGAGGTTGGTTTGTTTGTTCATAATATTGAGGAATTTAAAGTAAAAATCAAAGAGTTAGAAGAAAATAGTGATATTTTTGAGACACAAAAAGTAAGAGAAGAGGAGAAGGCAAATAATATTCAAACAGAAAAGGAAACTTTAAAGGAGACAATTGATCAGTTAATTGAGGAAATTGAAAAAATCCAAAATAGTGGATTTGAAACTTCGCAAAAAAGGGAACAAATCAATAGCGAAATTGGAATTAATCAGGAAAGAATTTCCAACAATATTACCAATGCAGAACGCTATAAGGTAGATATCGAGGAGTTGGAACAAAAAAATGTCCAGTTGGAAGAAGAAAAAACGCAAAAATTAGAACGAAAAGAAGATATGCTATCTAATCGTGAAAAATATGAAACTGAGCTCAAAGAAAAAGAAGAGGAACTAGCAAAATATAGTCAAACTCTTTCTGCTCAAGCACTTGAAATAGAAGAAAAAAAGAAAAAAGTCGAATCCAACATAGATGCGAGATATGAGATTTTAAATGATAAAGCATTGGAACAAGCGAATTTTGAGAATTTGAATAAACAAGAAAATACACTAAAAAATCAAATTCAAGAAACGATTTCGGATTTAGATGCTTCGCGCACCACGAGAGATGATTTGACAAAAGAGTTTCAGAAAATGGAAAAACGAAAAAATGAATTAGAAAAATCTTTGCAAGAAATCAAACAAAAAAAAGAAGAAAGTGGCGAAAAACTAAAAGAGTTTGACGAAAAGTTAAATCAGATACAAACAGAATTTCGCATGAAAGACTCTCGATGTAAATTTTTGATTGAGACAGAAAAGGAAAAAGAAGGTTATAGCAAAAGTGTAAAAACTTTAATGAAGGCAATTGAAAACAATACGGCTCTTGCTAAAGGTGTGCATGGTGTTGTGGCAAATTTGATTTCGGTTGAAGAGAAATATCAAACTGCGATTGAAATGACGTTGGGGGCTAGTCTTCAAAATATTGTTACAGATACAGAAGAAGATGCCAAAAAATTGGTGGAATATTTAAAAGAAAATAAAATTGGTCGCGCTTCGTTTTTGCCAATTCAGTCTGTGAAAGGCCATAAATTGAGCAATATCAATGCGACTGGAATGCAGGGCTATATCGGAATTGCTGCTGATTTGGTAAAGGCAGATAAACAATATGAAGGGATTATGTTTAATTTATTAGGTAAAACCGTAATTGTGGAAGATATGGACGCTGCGATTAGTTTGGCAAAAAAGAATAAATATAGTTTCAAAATTGTAACCATTGGCGGAGATGTGATTAATCCTTCAGGAATGATTTCTGGTGGTTCTGTGGCACCTAAAACGGCTAGCATTTTAGGTAGAGAAACGGAAATCAAAAAACTAGAAGTCGAATTAAAAGATTTGAAGGATAAAATCAAGAATATCGAGCAAGAAAAAGAAGCATATGAAAAAAGTATTATAGAAATTTTGCATTCTTTTGAAGAAAAGCAAAAAGAGTTTCAAGAAGTAGAAATTTTGTATGCTACTGAAAAACAAAAACAAGAAACGCTTGGCTTAGAAATTGAAAAGTTAGACAGCAAACTTGCGGGCTTAAGGGAGAATTTGCAAATAAATGAAAAAGAAAAGCAAGAAAATTTGCAAAAACAGGAACATTTTGAAACTCAAGTGAATAAGATAGAGAAAGAAAATAAGGAACTAACAATTGTTATAGAAGAATATACCAATTTAAATAAGGATAATCAGAGTTATATAGATGATTTAAATAGTGAAATAACGAATTTGAAAATATCAGTATCTTCTTTTGATGAAGGGGAAAATTCGCTAGATGAAATACTAAGCAGAATTCATCAAGAGATAAAAAATAATCAAGAAGCTATTCAGACTAAAAAAGAGTTGCTGCAAAAAATTGAAGTAGAAAATCAAGAATTGAATATTAAAATTGAAGAGTTTAAAAATCAAATAGAGTTGCTAGAAAAAGAAGTAGAACATGCGACAGAAAAAGTAGAAAATTTGAAAGGCGAAAGAACCCAGAAAAATGAAAAATTGAAAAAGTTAGAACAAGAAGGTGAAGAACAAAGTAGCAAAGTAGAAGAACTAAAAGCGCAAATGACAAAATTGGAAATGAAAAAATCGAAAATTGAATTAGAACAAAATCAGTTAATGAACAAAATGTGGGAAGAATATGAACTAACGCCAAATACAGTAGGAGAAGTCGAAAAAATTGAAAATCCTGTTGAAGTGCAAAAACAAGTAACTTATTTAAGAAGTGAAATTCGCGATTTGGGAAGTGTTGACATCGATTCGATTGAACGTTATAAAGAAGCCAAAGAAAGATATGACTTTTTAAGTGAGCAAAGACTGGATTTGGAAAATTCTATGGAAAAATTGAGAAAAGTGATTCAAGAAATGACAGCAACGATGCAAGTTCAATTTGAAGAACAGTTTAAAGTGATTAACAAAAATTTTGATGTTGTATTTAAAGAATTGTTTGGTGGCGGAAGAGCTGAATTGGTACTAGAAAATAAAGAAAAAGTTTTAGAAGGCGGAATTGAAATTAAAGTGCAACCACCAGGCAAGGCTATTCAGAATTTAGCAGCATTTTCAGGAGGAGAAAGAGCCTTTATTGCAATTGCATTGTTGTTTGCTATTTTGAAAATCAATCCTTCTCCATTTTGTGTGTTGGACGAAATTGAAGCAGCGCTAGATGATGTTAATGTAGCAAGATTTGCAGAATATTTGAAAACATTATGCGAAAAAACGCAATTTTTAGTCATCACACACCGAAAAGGAACCATGGAAGTTGCCAATACGGTTTATGGTATTACAATGGAAGAAAAAGGAATTAGTAAATTATTATCGATGCAGTTAAATTAATGAAAAACGGAGAAAATGCAAGTAAAACTGAGTAATGGCAAAAAAATCCAGTAAAAATAAAGTATAATTTTACAAAAATATGCAAAAAATAGCTTAAAACCATAAATTTTGAATTGCAAAATTTGAAAAAATATGGTATAATAAATATATATGTGTGTAAAAAACCGCAAAGAAAAGGAGTGAAGTTTATTTTATTACAATGGGTTAAACATTACACAAAAGAGATTGCAAAAGCCCTAAAAATAACAATATTTGGAGCCTTACTCATAAGCCTCGTGGTATGGATTAAATACAAGCCAGCTTATGAAGTAGAATTATTGGGTGAAAAGTTAGGTTATATTGAAAATAAAGAAAATTTAGAATCAGAATATAAAAATTATATTGAAAATATTTCTGGAAATGTAGCTTTTAGAGAAAAGACAGCAATGCCAGAATATGAATTAAAACTAATTAATAGGGACAAACAAACAAAAGAAGAAGAGATTTTATTGGCTTTAGAGGCAACAGTAAAAACAACTTATAGAACGTATGCGGTAACAGTTGATGGTATAAAGCAGGCATCAGTTTCTACGCAAGAAGAAGCCAAAAACATTGTAGAAACTTTAAAGTCAGATATTGATGCTGATATGATTGGTTTTAATATAGGAATTATTGAAGAATATACAGATAGTTTGCAATTACAATCAGTAGAAGAAGCTTCTGGTATCTTAAATACCTTTAAAGTAGCTAAAATAACTGCTTACAACGAAGCACAAGAAACCAAACGTAAAACTGCACAAGAGGAAGCAAAAAAGAAAATTATTTCAACTAAAACAGTGCAAAGTGTAGGAACGATTGCAGGAATTAATTTAACAAAACCAGTTAGTGGTAGTATTACATCAAGATATGGTAGTAGAAGTTCGATTCGTTCAGGTAGTCATACCGGATTAGATATTGCGACTTCTTCAGGAACGCCAATCACACCAATTGCGCCAGGAACCGTTACTTGTGCACAAAGAAAAGGTTCCTATGGAAATTTAGTTATTGTCAACCATGGAAATGGAATTGAGTCTTATTATGCACATTGTAGTGTAATTTATGCAGCAGTTGGACAGCAGGTTGATTGTCATACAGTGATTTCAGCGGTTGGATCGACAGGAAATTCAACAGGACCACATTTGCATTTAGAAATTAGACAAAATGGAACACCACTTAATCCAGAAAATTATTTATACTAAAAAATAAACCAAAAGGGGAAAATTATGGATAGAATGAAAACTTTTCTTATATATGTTTTATTGATTGTAGGATTTTTCGCACTATCTATGGTATTGGAAAATGGATTATTACTCGCTATGTATTCTAATATTCATGGCGAGTTTGATGGCTATTATACAAGAACAGGCAATTATTTTGAACTCGAAAATATGAATGCAAAAGCCTGTAATGTGAATGGCTATATGAGTTTTGACTTGAGAAATTCAACAGGTGTTGCAGTCAATGAATGTTATTTAAAAGTAGAATTATATAATGAGAGAGATTTGTTAGCAGATACAGAATATATACAAATTCGTCAAATGGCACCAGATAGTACGAAACATTTCGATATCAAATTTAAAGCGAACCATATTGATAGTTATGCTATTTCAATGGAAGCTGGTTTGCCAGACAAAACAAATATCATCAATGTTTTAGGTTGGGAAATTGATTTGAGTAATGTTTTTGGGCTTGGTATTGATTTGACAGATGTTACTATTTTTGGAACCAAATTAACCGATATGTTTAGCTGGACCAACGTAAAAAGTGCAGGACGTAATTTCTGGAATTGGAGTGTATTTCTGCTAAGTAGCGTTCCATGGTGGGGCTACGGGCTTGGCTGGTTATGTATTATAGGTTTAATATAAAAAAACGAAGGAAGAAAGGAAGAAAAAAATGGAGGATTTACAAAGCAAAGCGTTAAATATTAGAAGAAATATTGTTGAAATGATATATGAGGCTTCTTCAGGTCACCCTGGAGGAGCTTTGTCGTGTGCAGATTTATTGACATGTTTGTATTTTTCAGAGATGAGGGTGGACGTGAATAACCCGAAAGATGAAAATCGAGATAGGCTAGTTTTGTCAAAAGGACATGCATCTGCTGCTTTATATGCTACTTTGGCAGAAAAGGGATTTTTGGCAAAGGAAGATTTGAAGGGTTTTCGTAAGATTAACAGTATTTTGCAGGGACATCCTGACATGAAAAAAATTCCGGGTGTGGATATGTCGACAGGTTCTTTGGGACAAGGTTTATCTGCAGCAAATGGTATGGCGCTGGCTGGTAAGTTGGACAAAAAAGATTATAGAGTTTATTGCATTATGGGAGACGGCGAAATTGAGGAAGGGCAAATTTGGGAAGCAGCTATGACAGCAAGTCATTACAAGTTAGATAATTTATGTGCGATTGTGGATTATAACAATTTGCAAATTGACGGAAAAATTACAGAAGTTATGAATTCTGTGCCGATTGATGAAAAGTTCAAAAGCTTTGGTTTCAATGTTATCAATATTGACGGACATGATAAGGAGGAAATTTTAGGGGCTTTTGAGAAAGCAAGAACTGCAAAAGGCAGACCAACAGCGATTATTGCGAAAACAGTGAAAGGTAAGGGCGTTTCTTTTATGGAAAATCAAGCTGGTTGGCATGGAAAAGCACCTAAAAAAGAAGAGTATGAAATGGCACTAAAGGAGCTTGAAATAGGAGGAAAAACAAATGAATAAAGAAATAAAAATAGCCACTCGTCAAAGTTTTGGAGAAAGCTTGGCGGAATTAGGAAAAGAAAATGAAAAAATTGTTGTTTTAGATGCCGATTTGTCGGCTGCCACAAAGACAAGTATTTTTGCAAAAGAATTTCCAGAACGCTTTTTTAATATGGGAATTGCAGAACAAGATATGATGTCAACTGCGGCAGGACTGGCAAGTTGCGGGAAAATTCCCTTTGCAGCGACGTTTGCGATGTTTGCAACTGGTAGAAGTTATGACCAAATCCGAAATAGTATTTGTTACCCAAATTTGAATGTGAAAATAGCGGGAACGCATGCAGGAATTACGGTAGGGGAAGATGGCGCGACTCATCAAATACTAGAAGATATTGGTTTGATGCGAGGTTTACCGAATATGAAAGTGATGTGTCCGTCAGATGATTTGCAGACAAAATGGGCGATTGAAGAAGCGTCAAAAATAGACGGTCCAGTCTATATTCGATTGTGTCGATTGGCTAGTCCAGTGATTTATGAGGAAAAGAATTTTACATTTGGAAAAGCGCTTGTGCATGGAGAAGGGACGGATGGCACAATTTTTGCTACTGGAATTATGGTATCCAGAGCATTGGAAGCCAAGGAAATGCTGGAACAAGAAGGAAAACATGTCAGAGTTGTCGACATTCATACAATTAAGCCAATTGATAGAGAAACGATTGTAAAATGTGCCAAGGAAACGAAGCAGTTGATTTCGGTTGAGGATCACAGTGTGATTGGAGGTCTAGGAACAGCAATTGCAGAAGTTTTGATAGAAGAATATCCTGTAAAACTAACGCGCTTAGGCGTGCAGGACACTTTTGGAAAGTCTGGAAAAGCGGAAGAGTTATTGGATTATTTTGAATTAACTGCAGAAAAATTAAGAAAATGTATCAAAAGTATAGACAATTTATAAAATTTGTGATAAAAGTAATATAAGTTTGTAAAGTTAAAAATAGTCAGATAGCTTTTATAGGAGTGGGAATGTAAAAGAATCGATATATTGCGTGAAAAATTTTGGGCATTGCCCCAAATTTCGATTACTCTTCTTAATAAAGATAGAGTTTTTTACAGCCCCATACCAAGTCTGTAACAAGCAAAACTTTAACAAGCTTAATGATTCGGGTGTCGCCAAGCGGTAAGGCATCGGACTCTGACTCCGACATGCGTTAGTTCGAATCTAACCACCCGA